>JACRGX010000022.1 GCA_016212185.1 Nitrospirota bacterium | reverse complement strand
GGGAGGTTTGCATTTTTTGCCCACATCAAACCTGTGAGATTGTCTGTTACGCAATCACCATTAACACTAAATCTCGGATTAGGCCATGCCACTCCTGATAGAATCTCTCCGTCTTGCCCTGTGCCTGCGCATGAAATCTCACTCCATAGTGCGTAGCACTTTGTCTGTCCGGTCTGCGGTAGGTTAGTCGTGCCTGCAAAGGCATTAGAGAACATTAATGTTAATAAAAGAAAAAATACAAACCATATTACATTCATTCCCTTTTTCATTTTCTTTTCCCCCTTAAAAAAATAAAAAAAGACATCCTGAATAATCAGAATGCCCTTAAAATTACTATTTTACTGTTACTGGTAAAGATTTGAGAACGAGATGCTTCACAGAATTTCCCTTCAGCCAGACACCGGAATACTACTATTTATTTACGGTGTTTTTAAAGACAGCTATATTTTAATTAACTCTAAATTTTTAAAGTCTGGAAAATTCTGATAACATCTCAAGTTATGCTGTAGAATAAAAATTCTTTTCCATGTTTGTCAATAAGTTTCGCATAAACATTATAGCACCTATAAGAATTACTAATATAATCAGGAGGAACATTTTGAGATTTGGCGTCAATAGTGAACCCCAATTGCAATTTTTTAAAAACAATGGCATCATTCATTTTTTAAATCGCAGGCGCAGAGGCAGCATAATATCAAAAGTGCGGCAGTCAATCTTTATGTTATAATGTACTAATTCCTTTCCTTTTTCATGGTGAACTATGGATATCAAAAAACGTCCGAATCATAAGATATACCTTCAAGTGCTTCGTCAGATGTCGCCTGAAAAGAGGCTGCTTAAGGCATTTGAATTATCCGAATTCACACGCCAGCTTTTTATTCACGGATTACACAAGCGGTTCCCAAATTTTCATAACGAAGAATTCAAAAAAATACTCCTTGAGCGTTTAGACAAGTGTCACAACAGGAATTATTAAGGAAGGTTATCCAGGCGCTTAATCGGACCGGGATTCAATATATGCTGACAGGGTCCGTCAGCTCAAGTCTGCAAGGCGAACCACGGGCTACACATGATATTGACATGGTTATTGCCATTCATAAATCTCAGGTCTTGAAATTAATTGAAAACTTCCCGTCAGACGATTTTTATTTAGATAAAGACAGCATTCTTGATGCTATTGACAGTCAGAGCATGTTTAACTTGATTGATGTCAATAGCGGCGATAAAGTTGACTTTTGGATATTGACCAATGAATCCTTTGACCAATCACGTTTTATACGCAAATATAGTGAAGAATTCATGGGTCTGAAAATGCAGGTTTCAAGTCCTGAAGACACAATATTGGCTAAATTGAGATGGGCAAAACTCTCAGGCGGAAGCGAGAAGCAATTTACTGATGCCCTGCGGGTTTATGAAGTCCAGCACGGAAAATTAGACATGGCTTACTTGGGGAATTGGGCAAAAAAATTAGGGGTTGAAGCATTATGGAAACGGTTAATAGATGAAGCGGAAATTGCATAGCTAACATTGCATTTTCAGCCTTCTGAATAATATACCTGTTTCTAAATCATAAGCGCAGAAATATCATAAAATCAAAAGTGCGTCAGGCATTATTTATGTTATAATGTCAAAAATTCTCGTAAAACAGGATTAAGAAATTATGATGCGGTTTTCTAAGACATTTGTTCCCACTTTGCGCGAGACGCCTGCCGAGGCAGAGGCAGTCAGCCACATACTAATGCTGCGTGCGGGGTATGTGAGGCAGGTTGCCGCCGGCATTTATATTTATCTCCCGCTGGGTCTGCGGGTGATGAATCGCATCAATAAAATTTTACGTGAAGAAATGGAGTCAATCGGCGCTCAGGAAATCTCCATGCCTGTGCTTCATCCTGCAGAGATATGGCAGCAGACAGGCAGATGGTACGATATAAAAGAGGAGATGTTCAGGCTTAAGGACAGAAGCGGCAGGGACATGTGCCTCGGCATGACGCACGAAGAGATAATTACATGGCTTGCCTCAACTGAAATCCGTTCTTATAAAAACCTGCCGCAGGTGTGGTACCAGATTCATTTAAAACTCAGGGATGAGGCAAGACCCAAAAGCGGGGTGCTGAGGACGCGCGAGTTTTTGATGAAAGACAGTTACAGCTTTGATAAGGATGAGGCAGGGCTTGAGAAAAACTACAAGAAACACGCTGAGGCGTATTACAGAATATTCAGCAGGTGCGGGCTTAATTTCTATCAGGTGCAAAGCGACCCCGGCATGATGGGCGGCGCAACGGCGCATGAGTTTATGTCGCCAAGCCCTGTCGGCGAAGACGAGATAGCTTTATGCCAGACATGCGGTTATGCGGCAAACAGGGAGATTGAAAAAGGCGGTGCATGTCCTAAATGCTCGGCGCCGTTAAAAACAGAGAAGGCAATTGAAATCGGCAATATCTTCAAGCTCGGGACAAAATATTCAGCGCCGCTTAGGGCAGTTTATCTTGATGAGAAGGGCAAAGAAATGCCGATGGTCATGGGGAGCTACGGGATAGGCCCTGCAAGGATTGCGGCGGCAGCCATTGAGCAAAATAATGACAAGGACGGGATTATCTGGCCTAAAAGTATTGCGCCTTTTGATGTGGAGGTTATATCCCTTGATATTAATAACCCTGATATTAAGAGCACAGCGGAATCATTATGCAGGGAGCTTGGGAAAGAAAGGATTGAAGTCTTTTTGGACGACAGGCAGGTCAGTCCGGGAGTAAAATTTAAGGATGCAGACCTGATAGGAATACCATGGCAGGTAATAGTTGGTGAGAAGGGACTCAAAGACGGTATTATTGAATTTAAATCAAGAAGGACAAAGGAAATTAAGAAACTAAACGTATCGGAAGCGGCAAAGAAAATAATTGAATCTCTTTAATTCCCTCATTGCGTCTGATTTGCAGTATCTCAATGTTTTGTGATAATATTCATAACCCCTTAAAACACTTTGCAGGGACGCATCCGTTTAATTGTCTATAAAAATGCAAAAATCTTAATCACAGGGGCCTGGAGAGTTTTTATTGCAAAATTATCAATTATCATTTCAAATTGCAAATTTTCAATGCTAAGTTTTCAATGATAAATTTACAATGAATATTTTCTCTGTGTGCTCTGTGGTTGGAATAGTTTTAAAAGGTAAAAAGGCATATGAAGACTGCAATCGGCATTGACATCGGCGGCACGAATATAAAAATTGTCTGCGTCTCGGAAAAAGGCGAGGTGCTGGAAAAATTCACAGAACCCACCAATTCAAATGATATTATCCAGAGGGTTGCAGATAATGTGAAAAGGTTTGTAAAGCCCGGTGTGTCAGGCATTGGTTTCGGGATTGCCGGCATAATAGACAGGAAGCGCGGTGTAGTGCTGGAGTCGCCGAATATTACCAGCCTTAACAATTCTCCGGTAAAGGAAATATTTGAGAATGAATTCTCCCTGCCTGTTGTGGTTGAAAATGACGCTAATGCGTATGCCTATGGTGAAAAATGGATGGGCACAGGAAGGGATTTTAATACCTTTGTGGTATTGACTCTCGGCACCGGATTAGGCGGCGGTTTAATTTATAAAGGCGAGCTTTTTGAGGGTCCGATGGAGGTGGGGCATATGGTTATTAATCCCGACTCTTCAGGACGCTTCTGCACCTGCGGCAGTTTCGGTTGCCTTGAATCATATGTCTCAGGCAGGGCTATTGTGGACAGGGCAATTACACTGCTTGAGGAAGGCGCAAATAGCATATTAAGGAACTGCTACGACGGCAATTTCTATAGGATAACGCCTGAGCTTGTATACAAGACTGCCCTTGAAGGCGACAATCTGAGCCGTGATATTTTCAGAGAAACCGGGAGGTATCTGGGCATCGGCATTGCCAATCTGATAAACATTTTCAGCCCTGATGCGGTTATACTCGGCGGCGGGCTTATCAGTTCATGGGACCTGTTTATAGAAGAACTGAGGACAGAGGTTTCCAAAAGGGCGCTTGAGCCGCTTTTGCATAATGTTGAGATATTAAAGACCACATTTCATGAAGGCAGCGGCTCAATAGGCGCCGCAGGGCTTGTGCTTAAACGGCTTCCCCTTTAATTCTATGGCTGAGAGCAACATAAGAAATTTTTCAATCATTGCCCACATAGACCACGGCAAATCCACACTTGCAGACAGGATACTGGAGCTGACCGGCGCACTTTCAAAACGTGAAATGTCCGAACAGGTGCTGGATTCTATGGACATTGAGAGGGAAAGGGGCATAACGATCAAGGCGCATGCAGTCAGGCTGAATTATACTGCACTGGACGGAAAAAACTATATCCTGAACCTGATTGACACCCCCGGACATGTTGATTTCTCCTACGAGGTCTCCCGCAGTCTTGCCTCCTGTGAGGGCGCATTGTTAATAGTTGATGCGACTCAGGGGGTGGAGGCGCAGACCCTTGCAAATGCCCATCTTGCAGCTTCGCATAATCTTGAGATAATCCCTGTAATCAATAAGATTGACCTGCCGAATGCAGAGCCTGAAAAAGTCAGGGCGCAGATAGAGGAGTCTGTAGGCATTGACTGCACTGATGCAATTTCAGCCTCTGCAAAGGAAGGGACAGGGGTGAGGGAAATTCTTGAAGCGATTGTGCAGAAAGTGCCTCCGCCTAAAGGCAGTAAGGATAAGCCGCTGAAGGCATTGATGTTTGATTCATGGTTTGACAACTATAAAGGGGTTGTTGTCCTTGTGAGGCTTTTTGACGGCGAAGTAAAACCCGGCGCAAGGATTATGCTCATGAGCTCTAAGAAAACATATGAAGTTGACGAGGTGGGAGTTTTTTTGCCCCATAGGAAACTGGTTGAAGCCCTCAGGGCTGGAGAGGTCGGCTATATAATCGGTGGAATAAGAAATGTTGCCGATACAACTATAGGCGATACTATTACTGATGCCGTGAATCCTGCGGCAGAACCATGCCCGGGTTACATGGAGGTAAAACCAATGGTCTTTTGCGGGCTTTATCCCTCAGATGCCACCCGGTACGGGGAACTGAAAGATGCGCTGGAAAAACTGAGGCTTAATGACTCATCATTCAGTTTTGAACCTGAAACATCCGTTGCATTGGGGTTTGGTTTCAGATGCGGGTTTCTCGGTCTGTTGCACATGGAGATTATAAAAGAGAGGCTTGAAAGGGAATTTGAACTTACCCTTGTAAACACGGCGCCGACAGTTATTTACAGGGTTACAAAAACTGACGGCGGGGTATTGTTTGTTGACAGTCCCGCTAAGCTGCCTCAGCGCTATGAAATGATTGAGGAGCCTTTTGTAAAGGCAATGATATTTGTGCCTGAAAAATACGTAGGCCAGATACTTGAACTGTGTCAGGAAAAAAGAGGCGTGCAGAAGGAATTTAATTACTTGGGCAAAGACAGGATTATTCTGGCTTATGAATTGCCTTTAAATGAAATTCTCTGGGACTTTTATGATAAACTAAAGTCGTTTTCAAGCGGCTATGCCTCAATGGATTATGAATTTGTAGGCTACAGGGAGTCAAGTCTTGTAAAGCTGGACATACTCTTAAACAGTGAGCCTGTTGATGCTCTTTCCCTGATTGTTCATAAGGAGAGGGCGTATCATAAGGGCAGGCAGCTTGCTGAAAAATTGAGGGAAGTCATACCGAGGCAACTTTATGAAGTTGTCGTTCAGGCGGCCATCGGCAGTAAAATAATAGCAAGAGAAAGCATAAAGGCTCTGCGGAAGAATGTCATTGCCAAATGCTATGGCGGCGATATAACAAGGAAAAGGAAGCTGCTTGAAAAACAGAAGGAAGGCAAGCGCAGGATGAAACAGGTAGGAAAGATTGAGATACCGCAGGAGGCTTTTCTTACGGTGCTTAAGGTAAAATAGCAAATTAAGGATGAAGGTTGAGGGTTGAATGTTTTAATTTTGACCAACACCTAAATTAAAGGAGGTTTTAAATTTTTGGCTAAACAAAAATCAAAACTAAGAGAATATAGCGAGGCGATAGTAACGGCGCTTATCCTTGCGCTTCTGATAAGGTCGTTTGTGGTGCAGGCGTTTAAGATACCATCAGGCTCAATGATACCGACGCTTAGCATAGGCGACCACATACTTGTAAATAAATTCATCTTCGGCACTAAAATACCTTTTACGGACAGCAGGATTTTGAGTGTCAGGGAGCCTAAAAGAGACGATATCGTAGTTTTTGAGTTCCCTAAGAATGATGAATACTGCAAAAGTTTTTTCAGGACTTTTACAAAGAGGATTAAAAATGTCATGGACAAGGGCAACCCTGTGTATCTTTTCCAAGATGACTGCAAGGACTTTATAAAAAGGGTCATCGGCGTTGGAGGGGATAAGATTGAAATAAAAAACAAGACCGTATATGTAAACGGCGCTCCCCTCACTGAACCGTACACAATACACAATGATGAGCCATGCCCTAACATGGGCCCCTATCTTGTTCCAAAGGGTAAGGTCTTTGTTATGGGAGACAACAGGGATCAGAGCTACGACAGCCGGTTCTGGGGCTATGTATCAATGGATGAGATAAAGGGCAGGGCGCTTATAATCTACTGGTCGTGGGATGCCCAAGGCAGCACATTTAACAAAATCAGATGGGGCAGGCTCGGCAACCTTGTGCATTAAAAAACCGTAAAGCGTAACGCGTTATGCGTAACGTGAGGTTAAGATATGATAAAGAAACTTTTTTATCTGCTGGTGCTGGGGGTGGCGGTTTATTCCGGGATTAAACTGGCAATCCCGCATTATCATTATCAGTTATTCAAAAGCGATGTTGAGGAATTGGCTCAGCTGAGCATAGCAGACGTGAGGCCTGATGAGATGAGGGAGAGGATTATAAAGCTTGCAGACCAGTACAAAATCCCTTTAAAGATGCGCGATCTGATTATTAAGGCAGAGGGCGGATATTCTATTTTGGTAACATGGGAAGAGACGGTTAATATTTTTGATGTATACAAAAGAACATTTGTTTTTTACATTGATGCAAGCGCAGACGGGAAGAGAGACCGCTGATGTTTACGGGAATTATAGAAACCATGGGAAAGGTCGCATCTGTCAGGAAGGCAGGCAGCGGCGTCAGTCTGTGCCTTAAACCTGACTTGCTGATGCAGGTACAGCTTGGAGAAAGCATAGCGGTAAACGGCGTCTGCCTCACGGTTTCAAAAATTACCTCCCCTCTGCCCCCCCTTGATATCTTCTTTGACGTCTCCCCTGAGACGCTGAAGAATACGAATCTTGGAGAACTCAAGGTCCATGATAAGGTAAATCTTGAGAGGGCATTAATGCCGACCGGCAGATTCGGGGGACATATGGTTACCGGACATATTGACGGCGTAGGCTTAATTAAGGATAAAAAAAAGGACGGAGAATACACATATTTTACCTTTGGCGCTCCTCCTGCTGTTCTCCGGTATCTTGTGCAGAAAGGCTCTGTTGCGGTTGACGGCATAAGCCTGACGGTGATTGACATAACTGAGAGTTTCTTTAAAACGGCAATCATCCCGCACACCCTTAATGTCACAACTCTCGGGCTTAAGGGCATAGGCGAAAAGGTAAATCTTGAGTCTGATATTCTGGGCAAATATGTGGAAAAATATTTGTCCGGCAGGGATAATAATGCAGGGCTGATGAGCAAGTTGATGGAAGGGGGATTTACCAAATAGTTCAAAGTTGTTCAAGATGGTTTAAATTGTTCAAGAAAATTTTATAATGGAAAAACATAAATTCAATACAATAGAAGAGGCTGTAAGCGACATCAAAAAGGGCAAAATGGTGGTCCTTGTTGACGATGAAGACAGGGAAAACGAGGGCGACCTCACGATGGCCGCTGAAAAAATAACCCCGCAGACAATAAATTTCATGGCAAAATACGGCAGGGGGCTTATCTGCCTTTCATTGACTCATGAAAGGGTTAATGAACTCAAACTACCGATGATGTCGGAGAACAATACCTCCCATTTCGGCACTGCATTTACCGTCTCAATTGAGGCGAAGAAGGGCGTAACAACAGGCATTTCAGCTGCAGACAGGGCAAAGACTATTCTTACCGCCATAAATCCAAAGACTAAACCTGATGACATAGCAAGACCCGGACACATCTTCCCTTTAAGGGCTCAGCCCGGCGGAGTGCTTAAGCGCGCGGGACAGACAGAGGGCTCGGTGGACCTTGCACGGCTTGCAGGGCTTTATCCGGCAGGCGTTATATGCGAGATAATGAATGATGACGGCACAATGGCAAGGGTGCCGCAGCTTATGAAATTTACGCAGCAGCACAACCTAAAGATTGTCACCATTAAAGACCTTATCAAATACAGGATGCGGAGCGAATCTCTTGTGACAAGGCTTGCAACAACTAAGATACCTACAAAGTACGGCGGTGATTTAACTGCCATTGCCTTTGGCAATCTCCTTGACAGTTCCGTGCATCTGGCATTTATCAGAGGAGACATAAAGCTTGAGGACGAGGTGCTTGTCAGAGTTCATTCAGAATGCCTTACGGGCGATGTGTTCGGCTCAAAGAGGTGCGACTGCGGAGAACAGCTTCACAGGGCGCTGGAAAAAATTAAAAAAGCAGGCAAGGGCGTGCTTCTTTACATGAGGCAGGAAGGCAGGGGCATCGGCATTGCAAATAAACTGAAGGCATACGAACTTCAGGACGGCGGTTTTGATACGGTTGAGGCAAATGTTAAGCTTGGATTCAAGCCTGATTTAAGGGACTACGGCATAGGCGCTCAGATACTTGTTAATCTGGGCATAAAAAAGATGCGCCTGATGACTAACAACCCCAAGAAAATAGTCGGGCTTGAAGGCTACGGACTAAAGGTTGTAAAAAGGGTCCCTGTTGAGATAAAACCGCATGAGAAAAATATCAAATACCTTAAAACAAAAAAAGAAAAAATGGGGCATATGCTGGAGGAAGTATAACAATAAAATATAGTTTAATATTGTTCAACATGGTTTAAGGTGGTTCAATCTTAAACGACTTGAACTGTTTGAACGATTTGAACTTTTTTTAAGGGGGAGGGAATATGAAGACATACGAAGGAGAGCTTCAGGCAAAGGGACTTAAATTCGGCATAGTGGTGAGCCGCTTTAATGATTTCATCACAAACAAGCTTTTGGAAGGGGCTGTGGACGTTCTTTTAAGGCACGGCGCAGCTGAAAAAGATATTGATGTGGTAAAGGTTCCCGGTTCTTTTGAGATTCCGCTCGCCGCAAAAAAAATCGCCGGCAGGAATACCTATGACGCTGTTATATGTCTGGGTACGATAATCAGAGGCGCTACCCCGCATTTTGATTATATCGCTGCCGAGGCGGCGAAGGGGATTGCTTCTGCCTCAATGGACACAGGCGTACCAATGGCATTCGGTGTTATCACTGCCGATACAATTGAACAGGCAGTTGAAAGGGCAGGGACAAAAAGCGGCAACAAAGGCGCGGACGCTGCCATAGTAGCCATAGAAATGGCACAACTTCTTAAAAAACTGTGAACAGTGAACAGTTGACCGTGAACAGTAAAAACTACAGCAGGAATTTTTGTCTGCTATTCACCATTCACTATTCACTATTCACTGCCTTATGAAAAGACGCAGAGCCAGGGAATATGCCCTCCAGGTGTTGTTTCAGCTTGATGTGACAAATGCCGCATTTGACAAAAAAATTCTGCATGACTTCTGGGAGGGAAACAGCGAGGATGCGGATGTCAGGGAATTTGCCGACGCCATTGTTGAGGGGACGTTGGCGCATCTTGATGAAATTGATAAAACCATAGAGCAGGCGGCAGAACACTGGTCTATGGGCAGGATGTCAGTTGTTGACAGGAACATTATGAGGGCTGCCACTTACGAACTGCTTTATAGAAATGATATCCCGCCGTCAGTGGCAATAAACGAGGCGATTGAAATAGCGAAAAGATACGGGTCGGAAGACTCCTCTGCTTTTATAAACGGGGTGCTGGATAAGATAAGAAAATCAAAAGCAAATTAAAGCCGGGAGTTTTTATTTTATGCCGTCAAATTTATCTTTTATCCGTTTTGCCTTTTCCATCCCGCCGAACAAAAATACGGACAAGAGTATGCGGCGTATCAGATTTTTTGTGTCTTCAAATGTTACGGTGTCCGAGTCTTTGCCTATGGCCCTTGAATTTTGTTCAATAATTATCCCTGCCGTAGTGTCAGACAGTTCAGACCTTAGAATTTCATGAATTTGATGGCAGAGGGTATTCATTTATTTTGTCAGTCCAAGCTCCTTAGCCATGGAATAAAGTCTGCAGGCTATTCTAAACAGCAGAATATAAGTTAATGATATGAAGAGATATTCCGGATACTCAATGACTTCCCCGTAGATTTTTTTCAGTCCGAATACCTCTCTTGTAACATGCCATACAGAAAAACACATTAAAAAAGTCAGTACGGGTATGAGCTTCCTTGTGATTATTTCCAATTCACTGCCTTCAGGAAATTTTTTATTGGCTTTGAAAACAAATCCAAGTGCCCCGATGCCTAAAGCGACCATTACCATGCCTAAATAAGTCTCAAGAGTAATCTCCATTTTTCTCTCCTTTTTTTTAAATGCAGTGATATGTTTAGATATATTATATAACCGATTTTAAGAAAATGAGCTATTGAAAGGTAGAATATGAATATAAATTGTGTTAATATGTAACGGAGGTTTGAGGCGCTTATACCATATATTGTAGGAGGGCAATTTGATACTACGCTATACAAGACCAGAAATGGCAAGAATCTGGGAGCCTGGAAATAAATATCAAAAATGGCTTGATATTGAAATAGCAGCCTGCGAGGCATGGGCAAAACTCGGGGAGATATCCGGCAAAAACCTTGCTGTGATTAAAGAGAAGGCAAAGTTTGATGTTAAAAGAATTGATGCGATAGAAAGGACTGTTAAGCATGATGTCATTGCATTTTTAACGTCTGTTGCCGAAAAAGTGGGTCATGACTCCCGCTTTATCCATAAAGGGCTGACATCCTCAGATATCCTTGATACGGCGCTGGCGCTTCTTATGAAAGACGCAGCGCAGTTGATAATTAAAGACACAAGGGATTTGATGGCTGTCTTAAAAACCAATGCGTATAAGTACAAAAAAGTCCCCCAGATGGGCAGAAGCCATGGCATCCATGCTGAGCCTGTAACGCCGGGGCTTAAGTTTGCGCTCTGGTATGATGAGATGAAGAGAAACCTTGTGCGTATGGAAACTGCGCAGGAAAATGTGAGCTATGGAAAACTCTCGGGGCCTGTAGGGACCTTTTCAAGCGTGCCTCCTTATATTGAAAAATATGTATGCAGAAAACTGGGGCTTAAGCCTGATGCAGTATCAACTCAGATAATCCAGAGGGACCGCCACGCCGAGTTTATGAATACACTGGCCCTTATTGCCGCATCCATTGAAAAAATCGCCCTTGAGATAAGACACCTTCAGCGGACCGAGGTGCTTGAAATGGAAGAGCCGTTTGAAAAAGGGCAAAAGGGTTCATCCGCCATGCCTCATAAGCGCAACCCCGTGGGCAGTGAAAACCTCTGCGGGCTGGCGCGGGTTGTCCGCTCAAATGCAATGGCGGCAATGGAGAACATCGCCCTCTGGCATGAGCGCGACATAAGCCATTCCTCTGTTGAAAGGATAATAATCCCTGACAGCACAATACTTGTGGATTACATGCTCGTGAGGCTCACGGGAATTCTCAGGGGGATTCAGGTTTATCCTGAGAAGATGATGGAGAACATAAATAAAAGTTACGGGCTTTACAATTCACAGCGCATTTTGCTCAAGCTTATTGAAAAAGGCATGAGCCGCGAGGGCGCTTACAGGCTTGTGCAGGGGACTGCCATGCAGAGCTGGAGCAAGAAAAAGGATTTTAAAGAACTCCTGAAAAATGACAGGGAAGTAAAGAGATTCCTGCCCGGAGCGGAGATAGAAAAACTTTTTGATTTGTCATACTACCTCAAGAATGTGGATTATATATTTAAAAGGGTATTTAAGCCGTATTAACAAATGCATTGTAGAAATTGTAGAAATTGTGGGGTCAGGTCTTGAAATATCAGTTTTCACCCTCCGCGCCTTTAATTGCCTTGCTTACAGTAGTAATTGCCTTGCTTACAGTAGTATAATGAACCTTTAAATAATCCGCAATTTCCTTGAGAGTATATCCATATTTAATATGCGCCTTGTATATCTGGGTAGCCCTTATTTGATTATTCAGCATTTTCCCTTTGAATATACTTGCTATCGCTGGTCTGTTTACATATCTCTGAGTTTTCGGTATTTCCTTTATTTCTTCTTTTTGGGCTAATAAATCTTTAAATTTTTCAGTGAACCCTTCTTCGCCAAGCAAAATCTGTCCTTTCAGATTTTTCCAAGGAGATTCT
>JACRGX010000021.1 GCA_016212185.1 Nitrospirota bacterium | reverse complement strand
ATCAAAAGGAGGATTACGATGAAAAAAACAATAGTTTTAACATTCAGTATTTTTATTTTTCTGTGCATGACGATGAGCGCCTATTCAGCAGTGGTTTCAATACATGACAAACATGCAGTTATTGGGGAAACGATTGAGATGCCTGTGCTGGTGGATGACGCCGCTGGCATAGCTGGATTTAAATTAAACATAACCTATGACGCATCTGTGCTGGAGGTTACCGGAGTAAGCGCGGGGAAATTAACTGCCGTCTGGATGGTGACACCAAATACAAATACAGCAGGCGAGTTAAGAGTGGCAGGAGTGGACATGACATTAAGCGGGCTTCAGGCAGGCAAAGGGAGTCTGGCAGTAGTGCAATTCAAGGTAATCGGCAAGACGACAAAAGACAGCGCCGCAGTGGGTTTTAATATCTGCACACTTTTAGATAGTAAGGGCGCTGTGATTAACTCTACAACTAATGCAGGAAAGATTAAGGTATCTGGCGGGAAGTGAAAGAATTAACATAAGGATTGAAACAATAAATGAAAGATAAAAAGAGGGATGGGTTAAGTGAAGAATGAAGACCTGACCCCATCCACTTCTATCTTCTTAAAATACGCGATTGTCTTTTTGAGCCCTTGTTCAAGCGGCACCTTGGGCTGCCATTTAAGAATTCTTTTGGCAAGCGTAATGTCAGGCTTCCTCTGCGTGGGGTCGTCTTCGGGCAGAGGCTCGAATACGATTTTTGAGCGGGATTTTGTGAGCTGTATAATTTTTTTTGCAAGCTCCATGATTGTAAATTCAGACGGATTGCCCAGATTCACGGGTCCCGTAAAATCATCAGGCGTGCTCATCAGCTTAATCAAGCCGTCAATCAGGTCGTCGGCATAGCAAAAACTCCTCGTCTGTTTTCCATTGCCGTAAATAGTAATGTTATCCCCTCTGAGCGCCTGAAGTATAAAATTACTTACAACCCTGCCGTCGTTGGGATGCATTTTAGGACCATATGTATTAAATATCCGAGCCACTTTTATCTTTAATTTATGCTGGCGCCGGTAGTCAAAAAAAAGCGTTTCGGCGCATCGCTTTCCTTCGTCATAGCAGGACCTGAAGCCGATGGGATTTACATTGCCCCAGTAAGTTTCAGGCTGGGGATGAATCATGGGGTCGCCGTAAACCTCGCTGGTAGATGCCTGAAGTATCTTTGCCTTCACGCGTTTAGCCAGTCCAAGCATATTAATCGCGCCGTGCACAGATGTCTTGGTCGTCTGCACCGGGTCAAACTGATAATGTATCGGTGATGCCGGGCATGCAAGGTTGTATATTTCGTCAACTTCAACATACAGGGGAAAACATATATCGTGTCTGATGACCTCAAAATACGGGTTTTTTAAAAGCTGTGCGATATTGGAGCGTGTGCCTGTATAAAAATTGTCAACACAGATTACTTCATTGCCTTCCTTAAGAAGTCTCTCACAAAGATGAGAGCCTAAAAAACCGGCGCCGCCTGTAACAAGTATTCTTTTCAACTGTAAGTCTCCTTTCCTGACACCAAATTAGTTTTCTTATCACTTTTTTTATAATAACTAAAAAAACTTGAAAGTTCAAATAGTTATTAAATGCTGTTAAAAACAGAAAGATACCGACAATAAAGTATGTGCTAAATATCTTGACATTTATTTATAATAGAAATACAATTTCACCACCATTAATTATTCAATTCGCAGGTATTCATAATGATTGAAAAAGGCTACAACCCTCAGGATATTGAAGAAAAGCGGTATAATTTCTGGCTTGAAAAAGGCTATTTTACGGCTGAATCAAAAAGCGATAAACCCGCCTACTGCATTGTAATTCCGCCGCCTAATGTCACTGGTTCCCTCCATTTCGGTCATGCGCTTGACGTGACGCTTCAGGATATTTTAATACGCTGGAAAAGGATGTCGGGGTTTAATGTTCTCTGGATGCCGGGCACAGACCATGCCGGAATAGCCACGCAGAATGTTGTTGAAAAAGAGCTGAAAAAAGAGGGTCTAAGCCGCCACGAAATCGGCAGGGAAGCATTTATCAAAAAGGTCTGGGAGTGGAAGGAAAAATACGGCGGCAGAATTGTGCATCAGTTGAAGCGTCTCGGCGCTTCATGCGACTGGAGCCGCGAAAGGTTTACGCTTGATGAAGGTTTATCAAAGGCCGTGAGGGAGGTCTTTGTACGGCTTTATGAAGAAGGTCTGATATACAGGGGAGATTACATTATAAACTGGTGCACGAGATGCCAGACTGCGCTTTCAGACTTGGAGGTTGAACATGAGGATGTAAAAGGCAAACTCTACTTCATAAATTACCCTTTTGCAGACGGGGAGGGCAGTGTCACGGTTGCAACGACAAGGCCCGAGACCATGCTCGGCGATACAGCCGTAGCAGTCAATCCTGAGGATGAAAGGTATAAAGATATTATAGGGAAGACTTTGAGACTGCCCCTCTTAAACAGGAAGATTCCTGTGATTGCAGACGAATTTGTTGATGCATCCTTTGGCACAGGCGCTGTGAAGGTGACGCCTGCGCACGACCCGAATGATTTTGAAATCGCAAAAAGGCACGGACTGCCTTTTATAAAGATAATGACCGGCGACGGCGTGATGTCAGAAGCGGCAGGCCCTTATCAAGGACAGGACAGATTTAAGTGCAGGGAAAACATCCTCAGGGCTCTCAAATCCGAAGGATTCCTTTCCGAGTATAAAGAGCATCTTATCGGGTTAGGCCACTGTTACAGATGCAAGACTGTTGTTGAACCGTATCTTTCAAAACAGTGGTTTGTGAAAGTAAAGCCCCTTGCAGACGAGGCGCTCAGGGCGGTTAAGGACGGCAGGATAAAGATAATGCCTTCAGGCTGGGAAAACAGTTATTTTGACTGGATGGAAAATATCAAAGACTGGTGCATATCAAGACAGATATGGTGGGGGCACAGAATTCCTGTGTGGTACTGTCAGAAAATGCAGAATGAAAAATGCAGAACGCAGAATGGAGTAATTGTATCAAGAGAAACACCTGCGGCGTGCCCCTACTGCGGCGCCGAATCTTCAGCATTGGTTCAGGAAAATGACGTGCTTGATACATGGTTTTCATCCGCGCTCTGGCCGTTTTCAACCCTCGGCTGGCCTGACGACACCGACGACCTGAAGACATTTTATCCGACGAGCGTACTTGTAACGGGTTTTGATATCCTGTTTTTCTGGGTTGCCAGGATGATTATGATGGGGCTTAAATTTATGGGAGAAGTTCCGTTTAAGGCAGTTTACATCCATGCGCTTATCAGGGATGCAAGCGGGCAGAAGATGAGCAAGTCAAAGGGCAACGTGATTGACCCCATAGAAATGATTGAGACCCACGGCGCAGATGCGTTTAGATTTACGCTTACGGCGTTTGCCGCTCAGGGCCGGGACATAAAGTTTTCCGTGGACCGGGTTGAAGGGTACAGGCACTTCATAAATAAAATTTGGAATGCCTCAAGATTTATCCTGATGAACATAAACCAACCCGGTGATGTAAAACCTGTAAGCGGGGTTGAGCATCTGAGCCTTGCCGACAGGTGGATTTTGAGCAGGCTTTCAACAGTGGCGCAGGATGTCAATGCGGCTCTTGCGGAATACAGGTTTAATGATGCGGCTGGAATTTTATATCACTTTATATGGCATGAATTTTGCGACTGGTATATTGAGATGGTCAAACCCGCTCTTTACGGAGAAGATGAGAATGTCAGGAGCGCCGCAATAAACACCCTTGTGCAAGTGCTTGAGGCGTCGCTCAGGCTTTTGCATCCGTTCATGCCTTTTATCACTGAGAAGCTCTGGCAGGACTTGCCGTCATCAGTGCGCGCCGGCGCGGAAAGTTTATGTGTGCAGAAGTATCCGTCTGCAAAAGATGGTATTATAGATGCAAGGGTAGAAGAGAAGATGGGCTTTATAATGGATGCCGTAACAGGGATACGCAATATCAGAGGCGAATTTAACCTGCCGCCGTCCCTTGAGTTGAAGGCGCTGATAAAGACTTCAGACGGCTCTAAAGACATTTTAAAGGAACATGTAGGTTATATTTCAAAGCTTGCAAAGGTCAAGGACGTTGAAATCGGCGACAATATACAAAAACCGGAAGACTCTGCTACTGTTGTAAAACCTGCGATGGAGATATTTGTTCCTTTAAGGGGGCTTTTTGATGTGGACATTGAGATTAAGAGGCTTCAGAAAGAGATTTCTAAAATTGAGGAGTCAGCCATTGTTCTTAAAAAGAAACTTACAAACCGGGAATTTGCAGCAAAAGCCCCTCAAGCTATTGTTGAAGAAAACAAGGCTAAGTATGAAGAATTTATAGGAAAAATTGAAAAAATTAAGGTGAACATACAAAAACTCAAAAAATGGGGGAGGCATGATGGGTAAGAAAGTTTTAGAGGTAAAATCAGGCGATGCCCAGATGGTGGAAGGCGAGTTTATTAATGTGAACCAGTGTTCTGTAAAGTCTGTTGAAGGCGGGCACGTTGAGCTTCAGCAGGTCGGCGCATTTACAATTGACGGCGAGAAGATTGATGTAACACAGGGCGCGGCGTTTATCTTAAGGGGCAATGAATTAAATATAAATCAGAGCGTCAGCGGAATGACTATAGCCGAAAACGCGTCATTGAATTTTTCTCTTACACCTTTAGCCGTGGCAAAGGAAAAAATCAGCATTGACAAAAGCGCAGTCGGCGTGATGATTTCAAAGGAAATAAAGGCAGGAAGCGCATCATCCCTGATAATGGTTGCAAATACTGTTAAGGGGAATGTCAACACGCTTCTTGACTGGCGTTCAGCCCTTGCATTCGGCGCTGTTGTCGGTGGAGTGCTGGGGTTAGTTAATCTGCTCAGAAATAAATGAAAAATTTCATCCTTCAACCTTCATCCCTGCCTGTCCGGCAGGCAGGCTTCAACCTTGATTTAATCTTGATGAATGCCCTTTCAGAGGATATAGGTCATTGCGATGTAACAACGTCTGCCGTTATACCCCCGGGCCATAAATCAAAGGCAGTGCTGATTGCTAAAGATGAATTTATCCTTGCAGGCATTTCTTTTGCCGGGAGGGTTTTCAGCCTGCTGGATGCCGGGATAAAATTTAATGCTGACAAAAAAGACGGCAGAAGAGTAAAAAAAGGAGATGTTATTGCACGGGTCAGCGGCAGTACGGCCGACTTACTGAAGGCTGAAAGGACTGCGCTTAATCTGCTTCAGCGTCTTTCGGGCATAGCAACCCTTACACACAAATTTGTTGAATGTGTGAAAGGGCTCCACGTTAAAATCACCGATACCAGGAAGACTGCTCCCAATCTCAGATTTTTTGAAAAATATGCGGTCCGGGCGGGCGGCGGCCACAATCACAGATTCGGTCTTTTTGACGGTGTGCTGATAAAGGACAACCACATTGCCGCAGCCGGCGGGATTACAAAAGCTGTGCGGCTTGCGCGGTCCAAAACGCATCACATTATGAAAATTGAAGTGGAGGCAAAAAACATCAAAGAAGTAAAGCAGGCGTTGTCCGCAGGCGCGGATATAATTATGCTTGACAACATGCCAGTCAAAGAGATGAAAAATGCCGTAAAAGTAATTCGCCGGCAAAATCCCAGCATACTCATTGAGGCATCCGGCAGTGTGACTTTGCAAAATGTCAGGCAGATAGCTGAGACCGGCGTTGACATGATTTCTTCAGGCACAGTCACCCATTCAGCCCCTGCGGTTGATATAAGCATGAAGGTACTTGACTGAAAATACCTACTATAAAAAAACAAAGGAGATTGAATTATGAAATTTTTTATTGATACGGCTAATGTCAAAGAAATCAAAGAGGCATACACGCTTGGAGTTATTGACGGCGTTACAACAAATCCATCGCTTATTTCCAAAGAAAACAGAAAACCCTTGGAATTACTAAAGGAGATCTGCGGTATAGTTAATGGTCCTGTGAGCGCTGAGGCGGTGAGCCTTGAGGCGGAAAAGATGATTGCAGAGGCAAAAGAATTATCCATGATTCATCAGAATATCGTTGTAAAAATTCCTATGACAAAAGATGGACTGAAGGCTACTAAAGCGCTGTCAAGCATTGGCATTAAAACCAATGTCACCCTCTTATTTTCTCCATCGCAGGCTTTGCTTGCGGCAAAGGCAGGGGCGACCTATGTAAGTCCTTTTGTGGGAAGGCTTGATGATATAAGCCATTACGGCATGGAACTTGTAAGCCAGATCCTTGAGATTTACGATAACTATGATTTTCGCACTGAAGTGATTGTCGCAAGCATACGGAATCCGCTTCACGTCGTTGACGCCGCAAGGATGGGCGCTCATATTGCGACAATACCTTTTTCCGTTATTGAACAGCTTGCCAAACATCCGCTGACCGACATAGGGATTGAGAAATTTTTAAAAGACTGGGAAAAGGTGCCGAAGTAAAAGGACTCTCCAGCAAAGGCATATATGCCCTCAAAATCTTTAGAAAGCAACAATGATTGTTGTCTGTCATGCTGCAAAAAGTTTTGAGCATTTGCTTTTGAACTGTTTATAAATGGCAACATGACATTTAGGTGTTGCACTACAGCTTTTTCGGACACACATGCCTTTGTAGTTGAGTAGTTTTTTGTTTGTCATTCCGGTGACAATAGAGAGGAACTGCAATGCCGATTTTTGAATATCACTGTCAGGAATGTAAAGAAGAGTTTGAAAAGCTCGTCTCCAATGCAAATAAAACTATTGAGATTTTATGCCCCAAGTGCAGTTCAAAAAATGTTAAGAAGAAGTTTTCAGTATTCGGCATGGGCGGCGTGGAAAAGAAGGTTGGTTCCTCAGGGTCAAACTGCGGCACGTGCAGTTCGTCGTCATGCAGTACATGCCGGTAAAAACAGTGTCAGAGTATCAAAGTGTCAAAGTGTCAGAGTATGATTAAGCATATCGCAGTTTTCATTTTATCCCTTTTTATCTTTACGGAATCCCTATGTGCTTCTTCCGCAGGCGGAAATAACCCGGAGCAGTGCGATTATCAGACAGTCACAAAGGTGATTGACGGCGATACCTTTGAATATTCAAAAGGAGTCAAGGTAAGGCTTATCGGCGTGGATACGCCGGAGACAGTTGACCCTCGCAAAGATATCCAGTGGTTTGGGACAGAGGCAGGCAAGAAATTAAGGGAATTAATTCTCGGCAGGAAGGTCTGTTTGAAACAAGAGAGGGACAGGACTCAGGACATTGATAAGTACGGAAGACTGCTCCGATATGCGTGGCTGGAGGATTTTTTTGTGAATGCCGAGATTATCAGGCAAGGCTATGGTTTTGTCTATACAAAATATCCGTTTCAATACATGGAAGATTTTAAGGTGTATGAAAGACATGCAAGGGAAAACAATCTCGGCTTATGGGACAGGGAAAAGCAGGTGCAATGGGAAAGGGAAGTTGAAAGGAATAAGTCCTTTGCTAAAACCTGCGGCGAGGTCAGAACCATATGTCCTGAAGAGGCCCTGAAAAACATCGGCAGGCACAGGACTGTGAGGTTTTTTGTTTCAAAATCTTATGACAGCGGCAGGGCAGTTTTTTTTAACAGTAAAAATGATTTTCACACCTCTGATAATTTTACGGCAGTTATATTTGAGCACGATAAAAAGAAATTCCATTCCGACCCTGCGGATTACTACAGAGGAAAGACCATTGATGTGAGCGGGAAGATTAAGAGCTATGAAGGACGCGCCGAGATAATCATGGATAAGCAGTCGCAGATTAGAGTGGTGCAGTAAGCATTGCGTTGGCATTTGAAATTAAAGGCATACATGCCCTCAAAACTTTAAGAAAGCAACAATGATTATTATCTGTCATGCTACAAAAAGTTTTGAGTATTTGCTCTTAAACTATTTGATAAAAGGCAGCATGACGTTTAGGTGTTGCCCTTAAAGTTTTTCAGGCACATATGCCTTTATTCTATTTGGCATTTGGATTTTGGAATTTGAAATTAAAGGCATTCATGCCAGCCGGCTTAAATGAAGTGTCAGAGTGAAAAATTAGATGGGTTTTTATGTTATACTGACACCTATTACTTGAATCAAAAAGGAGACAAAATGCAGGCTAAAAACGGAGATAAAGTTAAAGTGCATTATACTTTAAAAATTAATGACGGAGAAGTTGTTGATTCATCTGCGGGCGCTGCCCCGCTTGAATTCACATTAGGAGACGGAAGGATGATTCCGGGATTTGAAGGCGGAGTAATTGGGATGTCCGCCGGAGAGAAGAAAACAATCAATATCCCTGTTGATCTGGCTTATGGCCCTCGCAATGAAAGGATGGTTTTTGAATTTCCCAAGGACAAGTGCCCTGAGGGTTTTGAGCCCCAGCTCGGTCAGCAGATTCAGTTGAACAGGCCTGATGGAAAGTCATTTGTCGCAACGGTGACAGGCGTTACGGAGGGCGGCTATACAATGGATGCAAATCACCCTCTCGCAGGGAGAGACCTTGTCTTTGACCTGGAAATTGTAGAGATATCCGCGTAAAAGCAAAAACAAAACTGTCATACATAATTTATTGTATGCAGGGATATATATGAATGCCCTCAAAACTTTTAGAACGCAACAGAGATTATAAGATGTCATGTTACAAAAATTTATGGTTTTATCACTGGAGGACTAAACATTAGAGGCAACATGACGGGCAATTGTGTTGCTCTAAAATTTTTTCTGACATCCGTATATATCCCTAATATTTAAAATTTTATGCCTAAATTTACACTACATGATTTTTTAAAGAAGAAGCCGGAGCGTAAGAAAATCAGCATGCTTACCGCCTATGATTATCCTTTTGCGCAGATAGTGGATGAGGCTGGGATTGATGTGATACTTGTCGGTGATTCGCTTGGAATGGTGGTACAGGGGCATGAAAATACGCTCCCCGTGACAATGGATGAAATGATTTACCATACAAAAATGGTGACACGCGCGGTAAAAAATGCAATGGTCATAGGCGATATGCCTTTTATGTCTTATCAGGCAGGCCTTGAAGAAGCCGTAAGGAACGCCGGAAGATTTCTAAAGGAGGGCGGAGCCGCCGCAGTAAAACTTGAAGGCGGGGCAGAGGTTACAGAGCATATCAAGGCAATGACAAGGGCAGACATTCCCGTGATGGCGCACATAGGCCTTACGCCGCAGTCAATTCACAGGATGGGCGGATACAAGGTTCAGGGAAAGACTAAAGAGTCAGCTAAGAGGCTGCTTGAGGAAGCGCATATTGTTGAGGATGCAGGCGCGTTTTCCATACTGCTTGAGGCAATCCCCGCCGGACTTGCAAAGATAATCACAGAGGAGCTTTCAATCCCTACCATAGGAATCGGTGCAGGTCCCCATTGCGACGGGCAGGTGCTTGTGCTTCATGATGTGATAGGGCTGTTTGAAAGATTCACGCCTAAGTTTGTAAAGCAGTATGCAAATTTAAAGGCGGATGCGTTAAGGGCAGTTGCGTCATATAAAGAAGAAGTAGAAAAGGGGACCTTCCCCTCTGAGGAACATAGTTTTAAATAAAGGAAAAAGGACTCCATAATGCCTGAGTCAAAACTTAAAGTAATCCTTCTGCGTTATACGCCGAACCCAGAGGAGACTGTTGCAATGGCTGCAAAGCTCTGCTACAGCCCGTCTGACGTTGAATCGCTGAAGGGCAAGATTGAGGCAAAAGACCAGAAGGCATTTGTTGAAAGACTTGTGAAGATGGGGCATATGAGTCCTATTGAGCATGCATCCTTTACGTTTGCGATAGAAGGGATTTCAAGGGCCTGCTCGCACCAGCTTGTGAGGCACAGGCTTGCGTCATACTCACAGCAGTCGCAGAGGTATGTGTCGGAAAGCAGAGCACAGAATATAGAACACAGAACACAGGATTTTGATTATGTGATTCCAACTTCAATAAAAGAAGACAGCGAGGCAAAAAGGGCCTTTGAGAATTTTATGATTGAGGCGCAGAATGTCTATGACTTTCTTGTTGAGCGGCTGAATAAACATGGCGTTAAAGGCGAGTCAGCCAATCAGGATGCAAGATTTGTCCTCCCCAATGCCGCAGAGACAAAAATTATGGTCACGATGAATGCCAGAGAACTGCTCCATTTTTTCAGGCAGAGGTGCTGTAATCGCGCGCAGTGGGAGATAAGACATATGGCAGAAGAAATGCTTAAGCTTGTAAAAAACGCTGCACCAACCCTGTTTCATAAAGCAGGACCCGGATGCCTTTACACCGCATGCCCCGAGGGCGAATATTCATGCGGGAAGATAGAGGAAGTAAGGCACAAATACGGGATTAAAAAATGATCAGATATTAAGTAGTTGTCATTCCCGCTTGTCGGGAATCCCTCTTTATTACTTTTATTTAAGAAAAGATTCCGGACAAGCCGGAATGACGTTTATGTGGTTAAAAAACTAAAATTATAATAAGATGAACAATCAATATATACACAAGATTTACCTAACACTACTAATATGGCATACGTAATAGCTCTTGCGGGCAAGGGCGGCACTGGCAAGACGACAATCGCCGCCCTGATAGTCCGTTACCTCGCGGAAAAAAAACACAAGCCTGTTTTGGCTGTTGACGCTGACAGCAACTCCTGCCTGAATGAGGCGCTCGGCGTTCCTGTTCATGCGACAATCGGAAAACTGCGCGAAGAGTCGCTTGCTGTAGTCCGAAGCGGGGCCGAGCGTCCCGGGGGCATGAGCATGGAACAGCTTTTTGACTATCAAGTTCAGCAGTCCATCATTGAATCAAAGAAATTTGACCTGCTTGTCATGGGAAGGCCTGAAGGACCCGGATGCTACTGCGCCGCAAACAATATAATACGCAAATACACTGACAAACTTTCGGAAAAATATCCATATGTAGTAATTGACAATGAGGCTGGAATGGAGCATCTGAGCAGGAGGACTACACACAGGGTTAATCTTCTGATAGTAGTAAGCGACCCTACTGTTAAGGGCATTCAGACTGCAATAAGGATAAATAACCTTGTTGACGAATTACAGCTTGATGTTGACAGCCGCATGCTTGTGATAAACAGGGTTGCAGGCAAAGAGGGAGAAGAACTTAAACAGATAGCTGAAAAATCAGGACTTAAAACGGTAGGGCTTGTGCCTCAGGACGAGGCTGTATTTAAGTTTGACATGCGTGGAATGCCGGTTTTTGAACTTCCGGCTGATTCAGCCGTTGTTGTATCAATATTTAACATTTTGGATTTGCTGGGCATCCCTTAACTATTTAAAATTCTTATCTCGCCATAAGTACTCTTTACTGAAAAAATCTTCTGTGATATTATTAAAAACTTTCCTCTAAAGGCAGGTTTTTCCGAACAGACGCAATGTTGTCTGCAATTTAAACCTGATTAATTTCTCAAAGGAGACAACGGTTATGATTATTATCGGCGAAAAAATCAGTGTTATTGCTAAAAAAGTCAGGGAAGCGATGAATGCCCGCGACCCGAAGCCTATTCAGGAACTTGCGGATGCACAGTGGAAGGCAGGCGCGCATTTCATTGACGTCAACATCGGTCCGGCCGAGGAAAAGGGTGAAGATTTAATGAAGTGGATGGTTGAGAGCATTCAGGAAAAGGTACATGCCCCGCTGTGCCTTGACACCACAAACGCATCAGCGCTTGAAGCCGGACTTAAAGCCCACAATAATAAGTGGGGCAGGGCGCTTATCAATTCCACATCAAACGACCCTGAACGATTTGTAATACTTGAACTTGCGGCAAAACATAATGCGCAGATAATTGCGCTTACCGTAGGCAAAGGCGGACTTCCTGCGGATGCGGAAGAGAGATGCGCAATAGCCGCTGATATTATGGGCAGAGCGGCAGAGTATGGAGTGCCGCTTGAAGACATCTTTCTGGACCCGCTCATCTTGCAGGTCTGCACTACGCAGGATCAGGCAATGCATTCCATCAAGGCGATAAAGATGTTTCAGGAATTAAACGACCCTCCGATGAAGACTGTGGTAGGACTCAGCAATATCTCAAACGGCGTTCCAAAACAGATGAGAGGGCTGATTGACCGGGTATATCTGACATTATTAATGTATGAGGGGCTTACGGCGGCGATCATGAATCCTCTTGATAAAGAGCTTATGGATACATTGAAGACAACCGATGTATTCCTCGGCAAGACGCTTTATGCGCACTCGTATCTGGAAATGTAAAAGATAGGGTTCTCGGATTCAAGGTCGGAGTGACTCTTTGCGTAGACTCGCTTCGAGATTCGAGGGTTCAAGTAAAATATAAAACAATCACTGGAACCCTTGACCCCTTGACTGCTTGAATCCTAATAATTGGAGGTTATTATGTCTTACATGATTCCTAAGGAAACTTGCAACGGAAAGGTTTTGGGGCTGGAATTCGGAAAAACAAAGACGCTTAAAATCGGCAGCGAAAACACAATGCCGTTTCTTTCATTTGAAGGAAGCATCCCGAACAAGCCTGTCATTGCTTATGAGATTCAGGACATATCTCCGGATGACTGGCCTGATACTGTAAAAAATCAGTATGCTTCTGTCAGCGCCGACCCGGTTAAATGGGCGCAGTACTGCCAGAATGAATTAAAGGCGCAGGCTGTTGCATTGAGGCTGACAGGGACGCACCCGGACAGGGGAGACCGTTCAGCGCAAGATGCGGCAAAGATTGTAAAGGAGGTCCTTTCTGCAATTGATATTCCGCTGATAATACTCGGCTCAAACCACATTGAAAAAGATGCGCTTGTGCTTGTTGCGGCGGCTGAAGCGGCAAGCGGCTGCAACTGCATTATCGGCAAGGCGCAGGAGGGAAATTATAAGACCATTGTTGCCGCGGCGCTTGCCCACAATCATAAATTGATTGCAATGTCCGAGCTTGATATAAATCTTGCAAAGCAGTTGAACATACTTATCACCCAAATGGGTTTTGATAAAGAAAGGCTTATTACCGACCCGATGTGTTCAGCCCTCGGATACGGCCTTGAATACACATATTCAGTTATGGAGAGGATAAGGCTTGCAGGGCTTTTGCAGAATGACGCAACAATGCAGCCGCCGATTATCGGAGACGTGGGCATGTATGTCTGGAAGGTGAAGGAGACCTTTGCATCCGAGGCCGACGCGCCTCAGTGGGGAGCGATTGAGGAAAGAGGGATTGCGTGGGAGGCGCTTACTGCGTCTTCAATGCTTATTGCAGGCGCAAATTTATTAATAATGAGACACCCAAAATCAATCGCGACAGTGGAAAAAGTGATTGGGGAGCTTGTCTAAAAAGCTAACTAATGCAAGTTAAATTTATCATTGCAAATTGCAAAATGTAAAATGATAAATGCTAATTGATAAATTTAAAATGAGTTTTTACGGAGGTTAAAATGGCTTTATCAGGCGTAGAAATATTTAAACTTCTTCCAAAGACAAATTGTAAAAAATGCGGGTTCCCGACTTGCCTTGCATTTGCAATGTCTCTTGCACAGGCTAAGGTAGACCTTGCAAAATGCCCTGATGTATCAGAAGAATCCAAAAAAGTGCTTGGCGAGGCGTCAGCTCCGCCTATTAGGACATTTAGTCTCGGTTCTGGCGGCAAAGCCGTTAAAATGGGCGGTGAGACAGTCTTATTCAGGCACGACAAAAAATTTATCAACCCGTGCGTATTTGTCCTGAATATAAAAGATACATTAAACGATGATGAATTAAATAAGAAAATTGATGAAGTTCTGACCTCTGAAATTGACAGGGTCGGACAGAAACTGAGGATTGACGCAGTTTCAATAGAGTTTGCATCCAATGATGCCGCCCAGTATGAATCAGCGGTAAAACTTATTTCGCAGAAGGCGCCTGATACTCCGGTTATTTTAAACTGCAAAGATTCCTCTGCGGCAGAGAAAGCAGTAAAGACTATTGCCGGCAAAAAGCCCCTGCTTTACGGTGTAACCGCGTCAAATGCAGATGCCATGGTTAATATTGCCAAGGCAAACAAGATACCGGTCGGCGTTTGCGCCGAAGGGCTTGAGGCTCTCAGCGCGCTTACTGAGAAAATTAAGGGGATGGGCGTTGAGGACATTGTGATGGACCCGGGCGCAAAGACTGCAAAGGAGATAGTAGAACTCAATACCCAGATAAGACGCTCTGCTTTGAAAAAGGGTTTTAAACCTCTCGGTTATCCAATTATAAATTCCGCATTAAGGGAAGACAGCGTGCTTGAGGCGGCTGTGGCAGGAGTTGCAGTTGCAAAGTATGCATCCATTGTGCTGCTCGGCAGTATTGAAAAGTGGAAGAACCTGGCATTATTTACATTAAGGCAGAACATATACACCGACCCGCAGGTGCCGATGCAGGTTGAGCAGAAAATTTACAAGGTCGGCGAGCCGTCAGCGGAGGCGCCATTATTAATCACAACGAATTTCTCCCTCACATATTTCATTGTGTCCGGAGAAGTTGAAAACAGTAAAGTTCCAAGCTATCTTGCCGTTATGGACTGTGAAGGATTATCAGTGCTTACTGCATGGGCGGCGGGGAAATTCACTGCTGCAAAGATAGCGCAGTTTATAAAAGACAGCGGTGTAGAAAATCAGGTCAAGCACAGGGAGCTCATAATCCCGGGACAGGTTGCTATCCTGAGCGGCGCCCTTGAAGATAAGCTTGAGGGATGGAAGATTACCGTAGGCCCGAGAGAGGCAAACGCTCTTCCGTCGTTTTTAAAAAGCAGAACAGCATAAATTTTGAGAGCACAGAGCACAGATTATGAATCAACAAGTCTGAGTTCTGGGTTCTTGGTTCTGAGTTCTGATTAAATACAGGAGGTAGCAATGTCTAAGATAATTGCCTCGGCCGCCATCAGAGGCTCTCACAAACTTGTGCAGGATGCAGAGCAGATGCTTGATAAAGCCATTGCTGAAAAAGGCAAAGACTTTGTATTTGAATTTCCCGACACGGCATTTTATCTGCCTATGATTTATGCCATGACAGGCTTTGCGGTTAAAACCCTTGCCGACATGAAGGCCGGCCTCGGGATGGCAAAGGAAATGCTTCATCCTGAGCCTGAGGCGCACATCTGGAAACCGTATCTCGGAGAGGCGCTTGATTCAGGTATGGCAACGCTTTTTGCCGAAGAGATCATTCTGGCGTTAAAATACATAAACGGGCTTGAGCCTGTGACTGATTCTGAAACAGGTTATGTTTATAACGGATTTATAACAGACACAATACAGAGGAATCTCGGCATACAGCTTGTTGACGGGAGGATGCCGGGCTTTGCGGCTATCATCGGAGCGGCGCCTGACGAGGATACGGCGCTTAAAATTGTCAGGGAACTGCAGGAAAAAAACATCCTTATATTCCTTTCAGGACAGTCAAAAGATAAAAACGACAATATTACCTGCGTCACAAAACAACTGTTAAAAAAGAATGTCACTCTCGGATGGGATACTTACATCGTTCCGCTCGGACCGGAGACGGAGCATACGCTCTATGCGCTTGACTGGGCCATAAGGGCGTCCCTCATATTCGGCGGAAAAAAACCTGCTGATTTCAGAGAGCATCTCAAATACCAGAAAGACCGCGTTTTTGCATTTGCCATTGTGCTCGGAGAGCTTGATGACGTCAAATGGTCCACGGGCGCAGGCGCAATCAACATGGGATTCCCTGCAGTATGCGATACGGACGTACCGGTCATTCATCCAACCGGAGTATGCACTTACGAGCATGTGGACAAAGAGCTGGACCACAATAAAATTGTGCAGAGGGCTATTGAAGTAAGAGGGCTTAAAGTTACGGTTGAGAAGCCGCCGATTCCCGTTGCATACGGGCCTGCGTTTGAGGGTGAGAGAATCAGAAAAGAGGATATGTTCATTGAATTCGGCGGACAGCGCTCTCCTGCGTTTGAATGGGTGAGGACCAAAGAGCTTCATGAAATAGAAGACGGCAAGGTAACTATTGTCGGCGCAGATGTTGAGGAAAGATACAAAAAAGGCGGCGTGATGCCTATGGCAATAGTGATAGATGTCGCCGGCAGGAAGATGCAGAAAGACTTTGAGGCGATTATAGAGAGAAAACTCCATCACAACATAAATGAGGCGCAGGGACTCTGGCATATGGGACAGCGCGACATTGTGTGGATGAGAATCAGCAATCAGGCATACAAGGACGGAATCACGCTGGAGCATATCGGCGTGATACACAACACAATGGCTCATCACCGCTTTAAGTCAATCGTTGACAAGGTGCAGGTGACGCTTTATGTGGATGAGAAAGAAGTGCTTGCATTACAGGATGAAGCGCACAAAGTTTATAGGGAAAGGGATCTCAGGCTTGCAGGTCTGATAGATGAATCGGTTGACACCTTCTATTCGTGTCTTCTCTGCCAGTCGTTTGCCCCTTCGCATGTCTGTGTGATAAGCCCTGAACGCCTTGGCCTTTGCGGCGCATACAACTGGCTTGATACAAGGGCGGCATTTGAAATTGACCCGACCGGAGGCAATCAGCCTATTTTAAAAGGTGAGGCCATTGATGCAAACAAGGGCAGATGGGCAGGTGTTGATGATTATTTAAAGAGTAATTCAGCCGGAAAGGTGGAGACGCTGAATTTATATACAATAATGGATAATCCCATGACTTCCTGCGGGTGTTTTGAATGTATTGTTGCGATAATCCCCGAGGCCAACGGAATTATGCTGGTCCAGAGGGGGCACACGGGCATGACGCCTGCGGGCATGAAGTTTTCAACGCTGGCAGGGACGGTCGGAGGCGGAGCGCAGAACCCCGGTTTTATGGGAATCGGAGTAAATTTCATCACAAGCAAAAAATTCCTCTTTGCAGACGGCGGCATTAAAAGAATTGTCTGGATGACAAAGAGCCTAAAGGAGAGAATCGGAGAAGATTTCAAAAAGAGGGCGGAAGAAGAAGGCGTGCCGGACCTGCTTGATAAGATAGCCGATGACACTGTCTGCGAAGACTCTGAAAAATTACTTGAGTTCCTCACAAGCAAGGGACATCCCGCGCTTGAGATGGATCCGATGTTTTAAAGGGGGAATGTGGATTGCGGAATAAATTCTATCTTGTCATTCCCGCTTGTCGGGAATCTTTCTTAATTAAGGAAGGATTCCGAACAAGTCGGAATGACGGAACAAGCCAAAATGACTATATTCCGAATTTGATAGAAAATTGGAGGTTATATGGACGACAAGGTTATAAAGACGGCAAATAAAGAAGCGGCGCAGGTTCTGGAGTGGGGCGAATCCCGCGGAATAGAAACCTGCTTTTCAAGGGCTGAAAAACTAAAATCCTGCCCCATTGGCGAGAGCGGGGCATGCTGTAAGGTCTGCCACATGGGTCCATGCAGGCTTGTGGGTAAAAATGCGGAGGAAGAAGTTCATGGCATCTGCGGCGCATCCCTTCCGGTTATTGCGGCAAGGAATCTGGCGAGAATGGTTGCGGCAGGAACCGCGTGTCATGGAGACCACGGCAGGGATATGGTGTTTACCCTTCTTGCTGTTGCCAACGGAGAGACAAAGGACTTTCAGATAAAAGACGTAAAAAAACTTTATAAAGTTGCAGGCATACTCGGAATTGAATTTGAGGGCAGGCCTGTTAATGATGCGGCAAAAGACGTGGCCTTGAGATTTCTTGAAGACTTCGGCAGGCAAAGAGGCGAGGTGAATTACATAAAAAGGGCTCCCAAAAAGACTCAGGAAAGATGGAAGAAATTCGGCATTATTCCGAGAGGCGTTGACAGAGAAATCGCTGAAGTGCTGGACCGGACCACAATGGGCATGGACGCCGACGCCGACTCCATTTTGACTCATGCCCTGAGGGCGGCGCTTGCAAACGGCTGGGGCGGGAGCATGATATCCACAGACATTACGGACATACTCTTTGGAACGCCGGGACCTGTAAAGGCAGAGGCAAGCCTCGGTATATTTAAAGATGACGAGGTCAATCTTGTTATTCACGGTCATGAACCGACCCTTGCCGAGATGATAGTAGATGTTGTGTACGAGCCTGAGATGATTGCATACGCAAAATCAAAAGGAGCCAAGGGAATAAACCTCGGCGGGATGTGCTGTACGGCAAATGAAGTGATGATGAGGCACGGGATTCCTACTGCTGGCGGATTCACCAATCAGGAACTCGGCATTATGACAGGGCTTATTGAGGCGATGGTTGTGGATGTCCAGTGCATTATGCCTGCGCTCGCACAGCTTTCAAAAAAGTTTCATACAAAGGTCATAACGACCTCAGAAAAGGTAAAGATACCCGGCGCAACGCATGTGCAGTTTGACGAACACAGGGCCAAGGAGATTGCAAGGGAGATAGTGAGAACAGCCATTGATAATTTTCCTAACAGGAAAACAGAGGGAAGCCATATTACGGAAAAATTTCCAGTGATAGCGGGCTTCTCACAGGAATACATTGAATACATGCAGGGCGGAAGATGGCGCGCATCGTTCAGACCCCTGAATGATGCAATAATGGCAGGCAGGATCCGCGGTGTTGTAGGCTTAGCTGGATGTGATAACCCGAGAGTCCCTGCCACCGGCATACATAAATTTTTAGCCACCGAGCTTATAAAAAATGACGTGCTTGTCGTATCAACGGGATGCAGTTCTGCTTCATGCGGCACTGCGGGATTTCTGACCCCTGAGATGGCGCTTGAACATGCAGGACCCGGATTGAGAGAGGTCTGCGTGGCAATCGGAATTCCGCCGATACTGCATCTCGGGGCCTGCGTTGACAATACGCGGATACTGACCATTGCAAGCGCAATGGCTGAGGAAGGCGGACTGTCCGATGAAATTGGAGGAATGCCTGCCGTCGGCATTGCGCCGGAGTTTATAACTGAAAAGGCGATATCCATCGGATGCTATTTTGCGGCATCAGGCGTTCCGGTCATATTCGGAGGCGAATCTCCTGTGGGCGCAAGCAAAGAGGTTACAAAGATAATGACAGAGGTCTGGTTTGAACGCTTTATGGGGGCGCTTCATTTTGAACCTGACCCTGAAAAGATACTTGCCATGGCGCTTAATTACATTGACAAGGCAAGAGAGGCGCTTAAGCTTAGAAAATACGAACCCGGAAAATTCGGCGCAGAGAGGGTTCTCATGGATATGGCGGCAAGGAGAATTCTTGAAAAGGCGGCGGCGCCTCATGCAGGCGTCGGCGGGATAAATGAGGCAGGGTCCTGACGAGATGGATATAAAACCTGATGAGATTATCGGACATATCGGCGAAGTATTAACCGAGAAGCAGAAGAAACGCGGGATACTGATTCACGCATTTCAGAAGATTCAGCATGAGTACAACTTTCTTCCCGGAGATGCGCTCAAGGCTTTGTCTAAAAAGCTTGATATTCCGATGTCTGATGTTTACAGCACAGCGACATTTTATAAGCAGTTTTATTTTACTCCGCGGGGCAAAAAAATCGTAAGGGTATGCACCGGCACTGCATGCCATGTAAGAGGCGCTTCAAAGGTGCTCAATAAAATTAAGGATGAATTTAACTTGGAAGAGGGCGAGACTACGCCGGACCTTTCAATGACGCTTGAAACTGTTGGCTGTATCGGCTGCTGCGGATTGGCGCCTGTTGCAACGGTTAATGAAGACATTGTCGGCGAAATTGATATGAAAAAGATTGAGGAGATTATAGAGGCGGTAAGACAATAGTTCAACGTGGTTTAAAATTGTTTAAATAGTTCAATATGGAATGATTAAACGATTTAAACAATGTTGAACAATCTTTTTATTTTGAACGGTTTAAACAATGTTGAACGACTTTAAACGGTCAGTTATTTATGGCAAGACTTAAAAACATAAACGAACTCAGGGAACTCAGAAAGACGCTTGAGCAGGAAACATTCAAGCTGGACACTATGAGGGCCAAGGTCTGCTGCGGCACTGCATGCACTGCCACCGGCGCGTATAAGGTTATTGACACATTTAAAACCGAGGCAGGCAAAAGAGACGTGTCCCTTGAAATAGTAAAGACAGGCTGTCAGGGGTTGTGCCAGAAGGGACCGGTCCTCAAGATAGAGCCTGCGGATATTTTTTATCAGAGGACAAAACCTGAAAATGTGTCATGGATTGTGGGATACACAATCTTGGGCGGAGCGCCTTACAGACAGGGACTTTACAGAGACAATTTCCTGAGCGAACCTGTGCCCCTGATGACCGAGATTCCGTTTTATAAAAAACAGCTTAGGATTGCGCTCAGAAATAACGGCAGGATTGACCCCTGCAACATAAATCATTACCTTGCAGTGGGCGGATACAAGGCTCTTGAAAAAGCCCTCTTATCCATGACGCCTGACGATGTTTTAAACGAGGTTGATAAAGCGAATCTCAGGGGAAGGGGAGGAGCGGGATTTCCGGCAGGCCGGAAGTGGAAACATTCAAAGGGAGCGCCCGGCAAAATAAAATTCGTCATTGCAAACGGCGATGAGGGCGACCCAGGCGCATTTATGGACAGGTCTATTATGGAAGGCGATCCGCACAGCCTTCTTGAGGGAATGGCGCTTTGCGCATATGCCATAGGCGCGCAGTACGGGTTTATCTATGTCAGGCACGAATATCCGCTTGCAGTCAAAAATTTAAATCTTGCAATAAAACAGGCTGAAGAATTGGGATTGTTAGGTGAGAATATTCTGGGCACTGATTTTAAATTTACGGTTGACATAAGAGAAGGCGCAGGCGCGTTTGTGTGCGGCGAGTCAACGGCGCTTGTTGCCTCTATTGAGGGAGAAAGGGGTTTTCCGAGGGTAAGACCGCCGAGGCTTTCAGAGCCCGGAGGAGGACCGTGGGGATTCCCGAGCAACCTTAATAATATTGAAACTTACGCATGCGTTCCTGTGATTGTTGAAAAGGGTTCAGGCTATTTCCTTTCAATAGGCACAAAAAACTCGCCCGGCACAAAGGTCTTTGCACTCACGGGCAAGGTTAAAAATACAGGGCTTGTGGAAGTCCCGATGGGGATTACGTTAAGGGAAATAATATACGAGATAGGCGGCGGCATACTCGGAAACAAAAAATTCAAGGCGGTTCAGACAGGAGGGCCATCAGGCGGATGCATCCCTGAGAAATATCTGGATCTGTCTGTGGACTTTGACTCGCTTATTTCAGTCGGCTCCATGATGGGTTCAGGCGGCATGGTTGTCATGGATGAAGAGACCTGCATGGTGGATGTCGCAAAGTTCTTCCTCTCATTTACACAGTCCGAGTCGTGCGGAAAATGCCCCCCCTGCAGGATCGGGACGTCCCAGATGCTGGATATACTTAAAAAGATTACATCGGGTCAGGGGCAGGAAGGCGATATTGAAAGGCTTGAAGACCTCGGCAAAAAGATTGTTGCCGGAGCCCTCTGCGGACTCGGCAGCAGCGCGCCCAACCCTGTTTTAACAACGATTAAATATTTCCGCGAAGAATACGAAGAGCACATTAAAGACAAATACTGCAGGGCCAATGTCTGCAGCGGACTTGGGGTTTACACTATTGAACACTCGGAATGTTTCCTTTGCGGATTATGCAAACAGGCCTGCGTATTTGGGGCAGTAAAGGAATTGAGGAATAAATTTTTCATAGATCAGGATTACTGCACAAAGTGCAAGGCATGCTACACTGCATGCCCGATAGACGCGGTGAAGGTTGAGAAACAGAAACATTATAGCGTACAGCGTTGAACATTATAGCGCAAACGCAATAAACGCAACGCGACAAACGCGATGAACGAAATAAAAGAAAAAAAACTTGAGGACATAAAAAAAGAGGCTGAGGAGAAAAAATGCCTGGTGCAGAGGGCATTATATTTTGTGGATGAATTTCTCGCAGGTCCTATGTGCGGCAGGTGTTTCCCCTGCTCATTCGGAAGTTATGAGGCAAGGATACGTCTGAGGAATTTGTCTGAAGGCATAGGCAGTGAAGAGGATATTCTGCGTTTAAAAAGAATTGCAGAAAATATGCTTGAAGCCTCAATGTGCAAAAAGGGCAAAGACACTGCAAAATTCATAATGGATTATATTGATACAGAGGCGTTCAGGGGACATCTTACAGGGGTTTGTCCCGAGGGGGAATGTCACAGCCTTATTAAATATGTCATTCTCCCTGAAAAGTGCACGATGTGCGGCATCTGCCTTGACGCTTGTAAAGATTATGCAATCATAGGCGAGAAGAAGAAATCATATCTTTCAGGGTATCAGCCGTATGAGATAGCCGTGAAGAGATGCACGAAATGCGGGGACTGCATCAAGGTCTGCCCGTTTAAGGCGATAGAAATTACAACAGAAAAAGAGGCTGTTCAAGCGGTTTAAATCGTTCAAGTGTTCAAGGTTGAACAATCTTAAACGACTTAAACAATGTTGAACAATTTTGAATTAATTAAAGACGGAGGTTTCAAATGTCAAAGACAGTTAATCTTAAAATAGACGGGAAAGAGGTCCATGCGTCTGAAGGCATGAACCTTATTGCTGCGGCTAAGACCGCAGGGATTCACATCCCCAACCTCTGCTACATGAAAGGCCTGAGAGGCGTGGGCGCATGCAGGCTCTGCCTTGTTGAGATTGAAGGCTCAAAGGCTCCTATGATTGCCTGCACTACAAAAGTCAAAGAAGGCATGGTCGTAAACACGCAGACCGAAAAAATTCAGGAGATGAGAAAATTCGTCATTGACCTTATCCTCTCCATCCATCCGCTTGACTGCATGACCTGCACAAAGGCGGGCGTATGCAAGCTCCAGAAATATGCCTATGACTTTGAACTGAAGGAGTCGTCATTTACGAGAAAGAAATTCGGCTATCCTATTGATGAGGCAAACCCGTTCATAAAGCGCGACCCTGATTACTGCATACTTTGCGGAAGGTGCGTAAGGGTCTGCAAGGAGCAGGGGACCAATGTCCTGGAATTTATGGGCAGGGGCGTCGGCGCAAAGGTTGTCACAGCAATGGACAAACCACTTCAGGAGTCGTCATGCACATTCTGCGGAAGCTGTGTTGATGTGTGCCCTGTAAATGCCCTTCTTGAGGCTGACAGGTGGAGAAAGGGCAGGGAATGGGAATACACAAAAATTAAATCAGTATGCCTTTCCTGCGGAAACGCCTGTGACATTACAGTCAGCACAAGAGACGGAGAAGCGGTCAAGGTAAATGCAGGCGCAGACAAGGGCTCTGTGGAAAGATATATCTGCGCAACAGGCAGATTCGGATTTGATTCGCTTTTATCGGATGCAAGAGTTACGGCGCCGCTGAAGAGAACCGGCAAGGAGCTTAAGGAAACTTCATGGGATGATGCCTTAAAGACGGTTGCCGGAGGACTGAAAAATGCAGGCGAAGCCGCCGGCATTATAAGCGCGGGCGGGATTTTAAATCAGGATGCGTTTGTCCTCGCTAAGTTTGCCTCGGATGCCGTGAAGACAAAGAATGTTGATACGACCGTCAGCCTTTATGCTGACGCCGAATCTATGAAATATTCCAATACGGTGCAGATGGATTCAGCGGACTTGTTTATTGTTGCAGGGCTTAATCCCTCACAGTGGGAAAGGGCGCTTCCGGCGCTTGATGCGGGAATCAGGAAAATGGTTTCAAGGGGCGCAAAACTAATTGTGATAAATAATACCCCACCCCTTGATAAGAGAGGGCACGGGGGGCTGTCATTTATAGCAAACCTGAACATTCAGGGTGATGAGGCGCAGACATTTGCCCGTATTGCAAGGGCCATGATTTTAAACGGCATTAAGGCGCCGAAGGAACTGGAGCCGGAGATCGCAAATGTTGATGTCACTGAAGAAGCGGAAAAGGCAGTGGAGCTTTTAACTGCGGCAAAAGAGCCTGTCATCTTAACGGCGCCTTCATTATTCGGAGCGGCAAAAAATATCAGCATGATTATCAATGCCAAGGTTGCCGCAGTGCCTTACGAAGCTAATGCACGGGGCGTTATTGCAATGGGCTTGACTTCAGACGGCAAAACCTACAGCGAAATGGTTCAAGGCAAAGGGATTAAAGTCCTCTACGTAATCGGCGAACCGCCTGTCAATAAAAGACCGGACGTTGAGCTGCTCATTGTCCAGACATCATATCTTACAGAGCTTGCAAAACAGGCTGATATAGTTCTTCCCTCTGCGGCGTTTCTTGAATCAGATGGAACGATTGTAAATTATTTAGGCAAGGTCAAGAATGTGACAATGGCAGTTGAACCTCATGGCGAGGCAAAACAGCACAAAGACATTTTTATTGCGCTTTCAAAAGCAATGGGCGCGCCCATTAAGGAATCAGCCGCAAAGTTTAAAACTACATTTGAAAAAGGCGCAAAACAGAAAGTCAGCCCCTTTGAGAAAAAGCAGGGGCTTGATATGGACCCTGCGGAATTCACTCAGTCTGTCAATGAGCCCCTCGTTTGCTCGTCAAGGCTGTTATGGCTTAAGGAAGCGGAAAAGGCGGCAGCGGTTTAGAAAAATTAAGACCATGAAGGCGGCGTTTAAGAAAACGCCGCCTTTTTTTATTTTGTAAAATCGGTTGTTAGATGTATAATTACTTATGACAACGGCATATTCCACGATTAATGCGGCATTTAAGTACCCGCTAAAAGAAGAAGAACTGGACTTGCCCCGGTTTAATAGACACAATTAAAGGTAAAATTGGAAGCAAAGGAAGAGGTGTCTATGTCAAACCGGAGGTTTACAGAGGAATTCAAGTTCGAGGCAGGATGCAGCGGGTATATTGAAAACCGATATATCCGATTAGGATTATGGAGAAGATACACTCTATTATAGACAAGAAGCTGAGAAGTTGAGAAATTAAGAAATGGAGAAAAATGCAGATAAATTCTGTTTTTAACTCAACTTCTTATCTTCTTATTTTCTTAACTTCTTTTTTAACCCCGGGGGTGCTATGAGAATTCTTATCGTTGAAGATAATGCTGATGACAGAAGGCTTTTGAAGTATAACCTTGTATATCACGGCAATGAGGTGATAGAGGCTTCTGACGGGTTAGAAGGGCTTGAAAAGGCTAAGACGCATAAGCCTGACCTGATTATCTCCGATGCCCTGATGCCGAGGATGGACGGCTTCCAGTTTTTAAGAGCCGTCAGGCAGGATGAATCAATTAAGAAAATCCCCTTTATTTTTTATTCTGCTGTTTATACCGGTCATGATGAGGCAAGGCTTGCCATATCTCTGGGCGCAGATGAGTTCATTATAAAACCAAAGGAGCCTAATGAATTCTGGGATGAGATTAACAGCACCCTTGAGGTGTTGAGCCTTAAAAGAGAAAAGCCTGTCACTGCGGAGCTTCTTGAAGAACATAAAGAATTCCTTGAGAAGTACAGCCAGATTGTAGCGGCAAAGCTTGAGGAAAAAGTCAGGGAGCTTGAGACGGCAAAGAAAGAGATTTTTGCAGTCCAGCAGAGGCTTCAGTACCTGCTTTCATATGCGCCTGCAGTTATTTTTTCCATGGAAGTTGAACCTCCTTACGACATTACTTTTATCAGTGAAAATGCGGCAGCACAAACAGGCTACGACGCCTTGTATTTTGTGGAGAACCGAAATTTTTGGGCGGACAATATTCACCCTGAAAACAGTGACCGTATTTTGAAAGAATTTGCACAGTTGTTTGAAAAGGGACAGACTGTTTTTGAGTGCCGCTTCAGACGCAAAGACGGAACATACATCTGGCTCAGGGATGATGCAAGGCTGGTGCGTGATGATAACGGCAAGCCGATGGAAATAGTGGTTTCCAGCATAGAGATCACAGAGCGCAAGACAGCGGAAGAAGAGACCCAAAAAAAAATGGAGGAATTGGAGAAATTTTACGAAGCGTCAATCGGCAGGGAGCTTAAGATGAAAGAGCTTAAACATGAAATAGAAAAACTGAAGCATGAGATAGAAAGGTTGACTGCCGAACTGGAGAAGTATAAGAAATGATACAGGATACAATGTAAATTTATCAATGTAAAGTTAGCATTTAAAATTAGCATTTTAAAATGCTAATTGATAATTTTGCAATGAAAGGCTCTGTGCCCCAGTGGCGCTAGATTTTTGTGGTATTGGAAATATGTCCTACATCCTCATTGACGGATACAATCTTATCGGCATTGTCCACAGGGACATTGAAGAAGCCCGTAGTAATTTAATCTCCCGGCTTTGCGAGTACTCAAACCTGAAGCATCACGATGTCACCGTAGTCTTTGACGGCTGGAAAGACGGACAGTTGAATGAAACAAGCATGCAAAAGGGCAGGGTTACTGTTGTTTTTTCAAGGCTCGGAGAAAAGGCAGACCTTGTAATTAAACGGATTCTGTTAAAAGACAAAAAGTCATGGATTGTTATAAGCTCTGACAGGGAGATTGCGGATTTTGCACGCAATAGAGGTTTTGTCTCCCTTACTTCAAGTGAGTTTGAGAGGAAACTTTATTTAGCAGGCAGTATCACTGAAAAAGATGAAGATAAGGCTATACAGGACGAAGAAGAAAATGAAACTGGGACTGTTAGGCGCAAGGGCAATCCATACAAACCTTCAAAAAAGCAGAAGCAAAAACAATCAGCTATTAAAAAGCTTTAATGAAGACGTCATTCCTGCGAAGGCAGGAATCCAGAGGTATTTTACAAGGAACTGGATTCCCGCTTAAGACACGCGGGAATGACAGCCCTGAAGGTATATTTTCGGCATAATAACGTCATAGTTTTAAGATGTTATAGATTTATTCCTCAAGGAACTTATGAAGTAATTTTGTGTCAACCGTAATCTTTCTCTGAAGGGATTTTACCATGCCCTGTTTTTGAAATTTGCTCATAGTCCTGATGCTCGTTTCAACGGTTGTGCCGACCATCTCGGCGATTTCCTGCCTTGTAAGCGGAAAGTCTATTTTCCTATACCCCTTGTCATCAGTGCCGACTTTTTCCGAGAGCTTGAGCAGAAGCGAGGCAATTCTTTTTTCCACGCGCTCTGTGGCAATGTTTTTTAAGGTCTCATGTGCATCCCTCAACCTGCCGCTGAAGTATTTCACAACCTCAAGTTTGAGCGCGGGATGTTCTTCCATAATGTTGATGAGGTTTTTGCGGTTAATCCTGATTACGCTGACCGGCTCCATAGCCTGCGCTGATGCCGGTAAGGGTTTTTTATCAAGCACGGCAACACCGCCGAAGATGTCGCCGGGGGACATGATTTCAAGTATGATGTCCTTGCCTGTTATTGTGTGTTTGACTATCTTAACCCTTCCTGATGCTGTGACATAAAACCAGTCCGAAGGGTCGCCCTCCATGAAAATATAGGCATCGTCTTTAAAACTAAGGTGTTCAAAAAGAGGGCTTATCTCTTTTAACCCCTCATCTTTAAGGGAGGAAAATACGGTGGTTTTTTTAAGCAGGTCTGTAATCATTTTTAACCCCATCGTATACAGTAAGAAGTTTACCCCATTCAGTCACTTACAAAGTGTATTTAATTTTCTGTTTGTTGTCAAATAAAATCTCCAGGAGGATTATAAAAAAAAGGGGGGCAAGCGCCGATACATCGGCGCTTGCCCCCCTTTTATAAAACTTACAGGTTACATTGCTCTTCTTTTAATCATCTCTATCGTCTTTGCAATCTTTCCTATCATGTCTGTCATCTCTGTCCCGCTCATCCCGGTCCTCTCTCTTCCTGTCGTCATTATCCTGATCGTGAGGAACACGGACTTTCACCTTTGCAGTACTGGTATTACCTGAACAATCCGTTGCCGTAATTGTTATGGTGTAAACTCTTCCCTTACCACGACCTGAACGTTCAGCGCGCAGTTGCAGGTATATTATTCCTGTGGTCTGATCTATCACCGGTTCAGTCCAGTCAGGTCCTGTATCTCCGCTGCCTAAACCATATTGAGGTTCATTGCTTGTGACGGTTGTGTTTAAAGTAACGGGACAGCCGCTGTTGTCGGTCGCATTTGCTGCAATAGCGATATTCACCATTATATGATTTGGCGGCCAGAGGATATATTTATTTGCAACAGGTTTAATTGTCGGAGCTATGTTATCAATTATTTGTACTGTAATATACTTTATATCCTGCTGATTAAATCCATCAGAGATTTTAAGACTGATTGTGTGCATACCAAGGCTCAGGTTTGATACAACACAATCAGGAAGCAGGACAGCAGTTCCGCCTGCAACTGACTGAATACTTCCGGAGCATAATACATTTGTTCCTTCGGCCCATTCGTAATACAGCATGTCGCCGTCAAAATCAGAAGCATCACCGGGCAGTATTACAGGAGTGTTAATAACATAAACTCCGGCTCCGCCGGGGGCCGCATGAGGCAAGGAATTGTTTATTGTCAATATCATTATATTTGAAGATGTGGCCAGTCCGTCGTTTGCTTCAAAGGACAAGGTATGCGCCCCCAAGCCGAATGAAAAAGTGCTTAAACTCAGAGAACATTCACCGTTTAGCCCAGCAGGGGTCCAATCCTGCAGGACAGTCAATACATTCCCGGCTCCATCTGTCTCGGTCCACCGGCATGTAATCGCATCGCCGTCAAAATCTGTGGCAGTGCCTTGAATTGCAGTTACGGCAATTTGATCGCTTGTAACGGTAATATTTTCTCCGGCATTGGCAATCGGCGGTGTGTTGTTTATTGTCAATATCATATCATCAGATGATGTTGCCTGACTATCAGTCGCTTCTAAGGTCAGGGTATGCACCCCTAAGCCGAGTGAAAGAGCGCCTAAACTCAGAGGACATTCACCATTTATCCCGGCAAGGGTCCAGTCCTGTAAAACGGCTGTTCCTTCTATCCAGCGGCATTGGAGGAGCGTGTTGCCGTCAAAATCCGTTGCAGCGCCCTGAATCGTTGTTGCGGCAACTTCTTCACTTGTAATAATAATATCATTACCGGCATTGGCGTGGGGGGCAGTGTTGTTTATTATTAATGTCATATTGTCTGATGATGTTACTTCCCCGTCGTTTGCATCAAGGTTCAGAATATGTGTTCCCAGTCCAAGTGAAAGAGCGCTTAAATTCAGAGAGCATAAACTGTCTATCCCAACAGGGGTCCAGTCCTGTAAAACACTTAAAACATTTCCTGATTCATCTATTTCTGTCCAGCGGCATGTAAGCGTATAAGCAGCATCCGCATCGGTCACAGTACCGTTAATCGCAGTTGCTGCAACTTGATTGGTTGAAATAGTCACGTCCGGTCCGGCATTGGCGGCAGGCGGGGTGTTTAGCGACTGAAGACCGTCTATCAAACCAAATGTAATCGGGCCTGAACTGTTTGTTGTAAAATTTCCTGAGGGGGGGACATATAATTGCATCTTCATTCCGCTGACATTTGTAGAACCCAGATAAGCCGCCAGCTCGGAGATATACCTTGAAGGATGCGCGCCGTCATCTCCATTCGGGCGCAAGACTACATTGTGTAAATTGAGGGTGGCAAGGTCATTGGTATTCAGCCATTGATTTAACCAGACAAAATACAGGCCTTGCTGTGTAAATACACTATCAGCTAATGTGGAAGTAAAATAAACATAACCATCGGATGAAACAATTGAAAGAGTGACATCATCCGGGTTAGACGGGTCGCCATTGAAACTATAATTTCCGGTCCTGACCGCTCCGGAAAGCACTATTTTTGCGCCATAAATAGTTTCAATGCCGGAAACATTAGCTTTCCAAACATTTCCGTTTTGATAATCCATTTCACTTACAGATGCATTAAGGGTCAATGAACCCGTTCCAATTCCAGCGGTAGTGTTATAACTGCCGCTAAAACGCACCCATGGAAGCAGGGTAGCCGCCCAATTGTACTCTGCAAAAATCGTCAGAGACAAAATAACGGTTAATACAATAAGCAATTTTCGTTTCATGTTCATTTTTCGTCCCTCCTTACAATTGACAGACTATAAAATAATATCCACTTATATTTTGTTTAATTAATAATCAGGAAACGCCGTTAAATTCTTTTTTTGCGATATCGTCTGAATGCCAATACCGCACTGCCGGCAGCAAACAGTATTGCACTTGCAGGTTCTGGTGCGGCTACTATGCCGCCAAAAGCCCCGGAGGAAGTAGCTATAAAATCTTCCGGATTTCCATTCTCCATTTTCGTAAAGTTCATAGATATAATGCCACCCCCTCCGCCATTGGCAAGCAATTCATTTACATAACGTGAATCAGGAGCGCCGCTGACAGGCGTGATATTAGAAAGACCGGCCCATTCCACATCTCCGTTTACTACAACAAAATTATAAAGATTTGCAGTAATAAAGCCGTCAATTGAAAAGTCAACAGAGCCGGCAGTTCCTCCGGGAGGCGGCCCAAAACCCAGGTTATTTTCGGCGCTATTCATAAGCGTGCCAAATGACAGCGCAGCGTACAATATAGGATCATCAAAACCATAAGAGGTATCGGTATACTCAATCCAATACGCCGTGACATCTGTGAAAGAAAGTTCTCTTGTAGCGGCATCATAATAGTAATTTCCACCAAAAGTTAAATAAGGCGGCACTACGGCTGAAACATTGGCTGATAACAGGAAAATACCCGCTAACAAAAATAAAATACCTGTTAAAAATTTTTTCCGGCTTATTTTCATTTTAAAGCACCCCCGCATTTTTTAACGTAGAAAATTTTATTAAATGTCATGAGCATGCATAGCTTGCACTACAATAAAATCATAAGTTAAATTAATAGCATTGTCAAGATTTTTTATAGTTTCTTATGGGAGGTATAAATATTTTTTATAGTGTGCAACGATGCAACAGTGAGAATGGCCTTCCCTGCATCAAAAATTTCCCCTTGACAAATACATAAAAATATAATAATATTTGCATATATGGAAAAATCACAAAAAATTGAGGCGCTTAAAGCTATTGCGCATCCGGTGAGAATAGCCATACTTGAGGAACTTCAGAACGGCGTGAAGTGCGTCAGTGATTTTACAACATTCCTTTCCGCCAAAGGCGGATCTGCATTTGGCAGAGAAATCAGCCAGCCGAATGTTTCACAGCACCTTGCGGCATTAAGACATGCCGGACTTATTGATTATTATGTTGACGGAAGATTGAGGTGCTACTTTTTAATAAATCCGATAATACCAGATTTAATTGAACTGCTCAAAAAAGATTATCCCGATGAATTGCCAAGACCTAAATGCTGTCCGATAACAAAAAAGGGGACTTATCCCGGTAACCGTAAAAGATAAAATTATTTAAACACAGAGAAAAACATAACTAAATTTAGCCACAGATTGGCACGGATTAACACTGAAAACACAGAGAGAAAATACAGATTAAAAAAATCTGCGTAAATCTGCGGCTGAAGAATAAAAAGGAGGCAGTGATGAAAAAAAATGTTGTTAAGCTATATGTCAATGAGCCGAGGGGCAAGAGGTGACAGCAGAACACCGAAGCCGCCCGGTGGGCGGAAAAAGAGCTTGGCGCAGAGATTATTGTAATTAAAAAGACATCGGATGAATATAAAATGGAAAATAACCCCTTGCCGTGTCCGTCTGTTGTGCTGAACGACAGAGTGCTGGCAAACAACGGGACAGTTACTTATGAAGAACTAAAGGCGGAGATAGAGAAAAAATATTAGCCACAGATTTACACAGATTAACACAGAGGAAAACTTTGTGTTTTCAAAAAAGACGTCATTCCTGTGAAAACGGGGATCCAGAGATGTTATTAAAAAAATACTCTGCGGTCTCTGTGGTTAAATTTTAGAATATAAAAAGGGGAATATTATGGATATACCATTTTTAATTACACTCGTTCTTCTCGGACTCGGCGGCGGTTTCCTGTCAGGACTGCTCGGGCTTGGAGGCGCTATTTTCATGATACCGCTTCTGCTTTATGTCCCGCCGCTTTTAGGCGTCGGACTTCTGGATATGAAAGAGGTGGCTGCCGTAAGCATGGTGCAGGTTCTTTCCGCATCTTTGTCCGGGCTGATTGTTCATCACAAAAACCGTTTTGTCAGCAAATCCATTCTTTTGTATATGGGGCTCTGCAATGCCGTTGGAAACCTTGCAGGCTCCCTGCTTTCAAAATACACAAAAAGCACTTTCCTTTTAGCCGTATTTGCGACAATGGCTGTTATTGCGGCGATAGTCATGTTTATCCCGAGACGTGAGCAGGGTGAGAACATTTTGCCAGAGGATGTTAAATATAACAAGCTTCATGCTTCATTGATAAGCCTTGCAATAGGTACATTCGGAGGCATGGTCGGAGCGCCAGGCGCATTCATCTATATCCCTGCTATGATATATTTTCTGAATATTCCAACCCGCATTGTAATAGGCAGTATGCTCGGGGTTGTGTTCATGGGCGCTGTTACAGGCACTATCGGCAAACTTGCAACCGGGCAGATAATCTGGCCCTATGCGATAGCCCTTGTGATTGGCACGGTTCCCGGGGCTCAGATCGGAGGAAACATAAGCAAAAAGGTCAATACCAAGCACCTCAGGATGATTATTGCAATAATTATTGCAATCACAGGGCTGAGGATGTGGTGTCAGGTATTGACAGGACAATAAACAGTGTTAGAGACTCAGAGTCTCAAAGTGTAAATACTGATAAATAACGGAGGAAAAAATGGAAAAAATAACTAAAAACGTTTCGGTGATGTGTTTTCATGACGAGTTGTGTCAGGTCTATAATGCGCTTATGACCGCATACAGTCTCTTGAAAGAGGGGTCTAAGGTCACAATCTTTTTTGGGTCGCGCGGGGTCAACGCCCTTCATAAGGACAAGGTAAATAAACTTGTTTGCATGCCGGACCAGCCCAAAGAAGAAAGCGATGCCGTTATGAAGAGGATGGAGGATATGAACCTCCCGACGGCGGAAGATTTACTTTTCATGCTCTACAAGGAGGGAGCGAGGCTGCTTGCCTGTCCCTTGAATGTGCCGCTGTTTAATATGAAGGAAGAAGATTTTGTTGACGGTGTTGAAATAGCCAGTCCGGCTACGTATTATAAGGATATAGTTATTAAGGCGGATATGAATTTGACGTTTTAATAGAATACAGGGGTCAAGCGGTCAAGGATTCCAGCGGCTAAGTGTTAAAGCAACTACGAAATTCACTTGAATCCTTGAACCCATGAATCCTTGAACCCTAATTAAAAGGAGGCAGGTCATGGAAAATTTTATCTACACTGTATTGCTCATATTTCACAACATTGCGCTTGTCGGGTGTGCGGCTGCGCCTTTTTACAACCTGAGGCTGGTTAATCAGCGCGCGCAATTCGGCAAAAAACTCCATTATCAGCTTGACAAGGTTGTGGAGGACACAATTCAGGGGCTGGAGCCTTACTGCTGGACATTCATCTTTGTGCTTTTTGTGACAGGATTTGGTTTCCCAATAACCTACTATGCCTTTCACGGGCAGTTGAAGGAATTTGATGCTGTCGTATTTACGGCATTTGTACTGAAACATGTCTTTGTCATAGGCATGGTTGCAATGGCAGGGACTATTGCATTTACCATCAACCCTAAGATAAAGGAGGTATTCTCCAAATTTTCTCCCGACGCACAACCTCAGGAAGATATGGTGAATAAATTCTTCGGCTTACGGGCCAAGAGGAAAAAACTGTGCAAGATATGTTTTGTATTCTCAATTCTTATTCTTGCAATAAGCCCGGCGCTTAGGTATTATTAGCTATGAACAAAAAAATCTCAGAGATACACGCCGACATATGTAAAACACTGGGAAATTCCAAAAGGATTGAAATCCTTAACGCTCTCGGAAACAGAGAATTAAGCGTCAGTCAGCTTGTAGCTGTGCTCGGTATAGCTCCGGCAAACGTCTCACAGCACCTTGCCGTTATGAGACAGAAAGGCATTCTGACGTCACAGAGGAACGGGAACAACATTTTTTATAAAATTTCCAATCCTAAGGTGATAAAGGCCTGCAGCCTTATGAGAGAGGTGCTGCTTGAGAGGTTTAAGGAAGGAGGCAGGATAGCAAGGAGATTGTCCGGCAAGTAATTTTTTTAACAAGAATATTCAAAATTTAGAATATTCTAAATTATTTATATTCTAATCATTAGATTGGAGGTTGAGCAAACATGAAAAAATTTTCCCTTGTTGAATTCTCTGTTGCACATCCTAAGCTGGTTGTATTCCTGACCATTATTATCACTGCTGCTTTTATGACCCAGTTCCCAAAAGTTAAGACAGATACCAATCCCAAAAACATGCTCCCTAAAACATCTGATGTAAGGGTCTGGAATGATGAAGTTGACAGCGCCTTTGGACTGTATGAAGACATGATTGTTGTGGGTATTACTAATGAAAACGGGGTTGTCAATCCTGAAACACTAGAAAAGATTAAGGCGATAACAGATGCGATAACGCGTATTAAGGGCGTTGCCTCAAGGGATGTGAACAGCTTTCCTACAATTACCAACGTGACCGCAGAGGAGGGCCTTTTAAGGGTGGCTCCTCTAATGTCTGATATCCCGAAAGAAGGTGAAGGGCTAAGGGCATTTCAGAAAAATTTATTTAAAAACCCGCTGTTTTTAAACCGCATTATCTCGGCAGACGGAAAGACAACGGCGATTTATGTTCCGCTTGAAAAAGGAGCCAATGGCAAAGAAATAGCGGACCGCATAAGGGAAATATTAAGGAAACAAAACGGCGGCGAAAAATACTATGTGGCAGGGGACCCTGTTGCAAGGGATACCTTCGGCGCCGAGATGTTCAAGCTAATGGCAGTCTTTGCCCCAATCGCAGGAATGGTCATGCTCGCTGTCAGATATTTTATGTTCAGGGACCTTTTCCTTTCTGTCACGCTTATGATGGACGCCATGATAAGTATTGTCTGGAGCATGGGTCTTTTGATAGCTCTCGGGTTTCCTGTCCATATCATGAGCTCCATGGCGCCTGTATTTCTGATGGCGATTGCCACAGACAGCATCCATATTTTTAATGAATTTTACTTCCGCTACAATGAGAAGAAAGACAAGAAGACTGCAATCATAGAGACGATGAAAGCTGTAGGCCGTCCTGTGCGCTATACGGCGCTGGCAACCGCCGCGGGGTTTGCCGTGCTTTTATTTATGAACATTGTCCCGGTCAAAGTTTTCGGCGGGCTCATTGCATTCGGCACTGTGGTTTTAAGGATTTTGAGTTTCAGCTTTATACCGGCGATGTTTACCTTTGTCAAAGAAAAAAATATAGAGAAGGCATCGCATGGCGAAGATATTACCGCCGGCTGGACATCCGGATTTCTGAGGAACCTTGCCGGATTCGGGACGCATAAACCGAGAGCAACAGTCACGATAGGCATTATATTTTTTGTTATATCCGTTATCGGAATATCAAGAATTGTGGTGAATAACAATATGGTGGACTGGTTCAAGAAGGACAGCGAAATACGCATTGCGGACAGGGAAATAAATAACGCGCTTGGAGGCACATCTCTCGGTTATGTTGTGGCTGTTTCTGAGGAAGAAGAGTTTATCAAGAATCCGGAGACTATGAGATATTTAGAAGGACTGCAGAGGCACATTGAAAAACTCCCTGAGGTTGGAAAGACATTTTCGGCAGCCGATTATGTAAAGAGGATAAATCTTGTTATTCATGACAATGACAGTAAATACGACGCAGTCCCTGATACAAAAGAAGCGATAGGGCAATATCTCTTTTTATTCGGCATGTCGGCAAAACCGTCTGATTTGGACAATGTAGTGGATACTGCATTTAAGAAGGCAAACATATGGGTACAGCTTAAGACATGGGATGCCGGTGCAATGAAGGATGTGATGAATGCGGTTGACGAATACAAAAAGATGTATCCGATTCATATGGAACTAAAACCTGCTGGAATTGCTTATTTTAATCTTGTATGGAATCATGAGGTCCTGTGGGATATGGTTAGAGGTTTTATCCTTGCCCTGATTGTTGTGTTTGTGATACTTGTCTTGAATTTCCGTTCGGTCAAATGGGCGGTGGTAAGCTATGTGCCGCTGGTATTTACCGTTATCTTTATTTACGGAGTTATAGGGTTTTCGGGCAAGAGATTTGATATGCCCATATCTGTGCTTTCCTGTCTCAGTCTTGGCATGGCAGTTGACTTTGCAATTCATTTTATAAGCAGGTTTAAGCGGAGGTTTGCCGAGATTCAACAATCAGTAAATAATAGCCGGCAGCAGAGCCCGTACGCTAAGGACTATTGTCCGCCGGCTGCTTTAGTGATTGACGCGTTACTCTGGACTGCGGCAAGGCCTGGCAAGGGAATAATGCGTAATGCGGTTCTCTTTGCAGCATCTTTTGCTGTGATGATATTTGCCCCGCTTACGCCGTATATTACCGTCGGCGCATTTATCGTCAGCATGATGCTGCTGAGTGCAGTGATGACAATAGTTTTCCTGCCGGCGCTGATAATGCTTACGAAATGCTGGCTGTTTAAGGGAGGTGATAAGTAAGTTCTTCTTGAAAGGAAGAAAAGGGGAGTGCAGGTGCAGGATACAGCCCCGTGAAGGACAAACTTAAAATAAAATTAAGTTTGATAACCGCATCCTGCACTCCGATTATAACATAATTTATTAGTTATAAGAGGAGGGAAACATGAATTCTCAGCAGACAATAAAAGGAGTAATAATAGGGGGAGTTGCAGTTATTCTCGGGTTCTTAGTGGTTTACAGCCAGACAGGCATACCCGAAGGGTCAAAGGAACAAACACATCAAGCTGCCGCTGCCGGGTATGGCGGCGCAGGTAGTCCAAGAACACCACTTCTTGAGTATGTAGGCTCACCTGCCACGCCAGAGGAGGAAAAGACACTGAAAAAGATGAACCTGTACCTGCTGACACAACCTGAAGAATTAGAAAAGAGCCTCGGTATGTGGATAGTGGTTGATTGCCGTCCAAAAGATTTATATGATGAAGGCCATATCCCTACGGCAATACATCTCGGTGAAACCTGCAACGATTTTTTCAGAGATGATCTGGAAATAAAAGGAATAACGGACAGGTCTCAGGAGCCAGGGGAGAGAAAGCAGGAGGCGGCTGCGCCTGGTTATGGAAGCGCGCCTGGCTATGCACCTGCAGCAGGATACGGAGGGACAGTTAGTCCGAAGACAACCGTGATGAATTCCGGGACCAGAAGCGGGTTGTTAAAAGATTTAGCGCTGGGACAAGTGGAAAATCTTGAGAAAAAGCTTGGCAGGATTGGAATCACCCGCGATAAAACACTTGTATTTTACGATCAAAGGGAAAATTCGGATGAAGCTGGAAGGGGCAGATATTACGGCATCTTTTCAGGGTATGTTTTTGTTCCGTTCTGGTATATGGAGTATTTAGGGCATAAGGATGTCCGTGTGCTTGACGGCGGCATTGGAATATGGACAGCGGGGGGCAAGCCGCTGGAGCAGAAGACGAATAAGCTTACACCGGTGCAGTTTAAAGCGGATGTGGTAAAAAGCAGGCTTGCAACTACTGAGGAAGTTCTGAAAATAGCAAAGAAAGAAGAAGACGCCCAGCTCATTGACAGCAGGACCATAGCCGAATATCTGGGGGAATCTCCGACCCCTCCGGGACATTTTTTAGCTGATAAGATAAAGAGGGCGGGCCGTATACCAAATACAATACGGAATGTCCCACATTTTTATCAATTTATAGACCCGCAGACTGCTAAACTCAGGCCGATATACCAGCTTCAAAGACTTTACGGTGGTTTGGACAAAGACAAGAGGACGGTGCTTTATTGTTACATAGCAAACCGTATTTCGTTCTCTTACTTTGTGCTCAGGCTGCTTGGCTTCAAAGACCCTGCTATTTACCATGATAGCTGGATTGTCTGGGGCAATGACGAGACCCTGCCTGTTGAGACAGGCAAGAAAGTCGCAGATTAAGGAGAGACAAAATGAATGTAAGAATTTTGAAGAAAATCTTAGCGCTGATAGTTGTGCTTTCACTGTTTTTGCCTATAGTTTTCACAGCAACGGCTGGACCAAGAGGGGGAGAAGAAGAATTAAAAGAACGCATAGAGATAACAAACAAAAAACGTGTTACCCCTAAGGAGATAAAAAGATTTGAAGAAAGTCTTAAGAGTTATTTCTTTGAAATTGTGGATTTTGATGTTATTGATAGGGTGATGAAAGCAGTTGATCTTAAAGAAATTACCCCCGGAGATGCGCTTACAGTGATAGTCATTGTAAAACTCTCTAAAAAATCTGACAAAGAGATAATAAAAATGAAGAAAGAAGAGAAGAGCTGGACAGAGATTACGAATGCAGTAGGTATAAAACTGAAAGATGTAGTTAAAGAAGTCAAGGAATTCCAGAAGATGTCAGGATGTGCATGAAAAACAGTGAACGGTAATCAGTGAACAGTAAATAAAAAGATATAAAGCCATCGGAGGTTAATATATGAAAATAATCAAAATCTTACTCTGTCTGGTTTTTGTGATAGCAATAGCATTTCCAACCTATGCTGATGACTTAGAATTAGTCAAAAAAATAGACACAGTAGTAAGCCAGGGACCAGAGAATGGAAACTATTTTGTAGGGGCAAATGATGTTTATATGTGGTTGAAGATGAAAAAGACTGATTTTTTAGCGGTTGATGTCAGGATTGGCGAAAATGCCCTTAATGTATACAAGGCAGCGCATATTCCTGGAGCTATATATATCCCGTACAACGAGATATTTAAGCCCGAAAACCTCCAGAAACTTCCAAAAGATAAGAAAATAATTTTTGTATGCCACATGGGTGCAAGTGAGGCGTTACTTATAGTGCCTATGAGAATGCTCGGATATGATGCATATGGGATGCTTTTAGGAATGGCTGGCTGGCAGAAGGATTACCCTGCTGCTGAGTATGTGCAGGGATTAATAGATGCTCCAAAGACAAAGAATTATCCACTGGAAAGTGGAAAAAGTGAAAAAGAAACTAAATAAAGAATTTTTAAAGGGGGTTGTATGAAGAGAATATTTACAAAACCATGGTCTTTTGTATGGGGCGGATTTTTAGTTGGTCTTGCAGAGGTAATTTATTTCCTTAAATATGAGACGCCGATACCGATAACCACAGGACTTGCAAAGATGTTTGGTTCAATTGAGGAAAATATTACAAAGACTAATTATATCACCAGGCTCTATGATGCAGATATCCATTGGATTATAATCGGCATTTTAGTCGGCGCATTCCTTGTAACAATCCTTGAGAGGGAACATAAGGCCTGGGCCAAATATCCCTTTAGTATTGCGGCGCTCTCATTTTTAGGCGGGGCAACTTTTGGGCTTGGCACAAGGATTGCGCAGGGATGCACTACATGGCACTATTTGGGCGGAATTGCGGCTATGAGCCTTACATCTTTAGTTGTGGCAATGGTGAGCATTCCATTTGCATTTCTTGCGTTTCTGTTTATGGCAAAACTTAATGTTGCCGGTTTTATGAAACACCATGAGACACACGCAACTGTCAAGCACTGTGTTGAACTTGAATATCCAACTGAAAGTTTATGTTATGACCCTGAATATAAACCATATAAGGATCCTTTAAGAATAGTCCTGACAGCATTCTTATTTCTATTATTAATATCAACTTTTTGGACGGCATTCAAAGGAGAGACATCTAACAGTATTGGACGACTGCCATGGACAGAAATATCTCTTAAGACGTTGGTTGGATTTTTACTTGGTTTTGGCATTGCAAAAACAGGGTTTGGAACAGAATGCGCTGTTATGGCGCCTCATTCCCTTCATATGCCAAAAAATTTTTTTGATACTATGAAGGTGGCAAAGATAACACAAACAATGTTTACAGGACTCATGCCCTTTACAGCATTGCTTATAGCTATCCTCATGCTAAATATAACGATACTTATTACTTGGATATTCTTTGGCTGGGATATTCCGGTTGTTGTAGAGGCTGGCAAGTATAAGTGGGGGTTTCATTGGGGACATCTTATTGGAGGGCCTCTCCTCGGCATAGGCGCTGTGCTTATGATAGGCTGTGAAATAAGATCATATGCAAGAACAGCTATGGGATACCTTACTGGCTTGGCGGCCCTCCCGGGGTTTTTCTTTGGATATCTGCCATTTACGCTTTATAGGGAAAAATTTGAGGAGTTATTTTTTGCCAAAGGAATTATTGAAGAAAGAAATATCCTTGAACTTTTACCTGATATTCCCTATATTCAATATGGGTTTGCAGTTCTTTATACAGGAATTCTTGCAGCGCTTCTCATATGGGCAATAAAAAAGGGTTCTCAGACAATAAAAATAACCCCTAAGGAATATATTACTCATTCAACAGACGAGATATTTCTCAAAGGGCTTCAGAAAAAAACATAGGGGTGTAAAATAATGAACAAACAATTTAATAGGAGGTTTAAGACGATGAGATTTTTCATTTTGTTACTTATAATGCTATTGCCTGTTGAGACATTCGCTCTTGATGCCACTGATATTATGAAGAAATCTCAGGAAGCTTTTCTTTATCAGGGCAAAGACTTTAAGGCTCGGGTAATGATGAAATTAATTAGCAAGGGTGGTCAGGAGAGGGTAAGGGAAATGACAATGCTGAGAAAAAATTACGGCGCATCAGGAGGCGAGCAAAAATATTTCATGTATTTCTTTCAGCCTGCCGACGTAAAAGATATGACGTTTATGGTTTATAAATTTCCTGCAAAAGATGATGACAGGTGGCTGTTTATACCGGCAATTAACATGGTTCGCCGGATTGCGGCGCAGGATAAGAGTTCAAGCTTTGTCGGCTCTGATTTTACATACGAAGACATATCCGGAAGGGATATTGAGGATGATACGCACAGCATTGCAAAGGAAGAAAAAATAGGCGCAAGGGACTGCTATGTGATAAAAAGCGCTCCAAAGGCTCAGGATGCTGATTACAGTTACAAACTCTCATGGATTGATAAAGTCAATTTCCTGCCGTTAAAAGAAGAGTATTATGACAAGAAGGGCGAGTTAAACAGGGTTTTTACTGCAGATGAAGTTAAAGATGTGAAGGGTTTTCCAACGGTTACAAAAAGGGCAATGAAAAATCTTCTGAGCGGACACAGGACAGAGGTAACATTCACAAAGACGGATTACAACATCGGCGTTGAGGACAGCCTTTTCAGCGAGCGATTCCTCAAACAACCACCCAAGAAGTGGGTGGAATGAGAAGCCGTCAGCGGTTAGCTGTTTGCAGTCAGTTAAGACGGAGTACATTTATTGTCTGTGCTCTGTGTTCTGTATTCTACGCTCTGTCTGTTTCATATGCAGCTGCATCAGAGACCTCTATTCACGGCTTTCTTCAGGGCAATTATTCTGCGGACCTTGACATGTCCAATCCTGACGGTGGCGATTTTAAATGGGCTGAGGAGAGGATGCAGTTAAAGCTTGATACAAACAAAGAACCATTCCGGTTATTTTTTAAAACAGATGCCTATTATGACCATGTTGACGAAAAGACGGATTTGGAGATGAGGGAAGGATATGTTGATTTTACTTCTTCAAAATGGGATTTAAGGATTGGCAGACAGGTTATCACATGGGGCGTTGGCGATTTAGTTTTCATAAATGATGTATTCCCCAAAGACTACGAAGCATTCTTTTCCGGCAGACCGATGGAATATTTAAAAAAGGGAGTTGACGGCATAAAGATAGGCGTATATCCATCCTCTGTCTCTGCAGAGGTAATTGTTATTCCATTTTTTGAACCGAATGTTTATCCTCAAGGCAATAGGTTTTACATGTTTGACCCCATGCCGTTGGTTACAAACAGGGAAGAGAGGGAGCCGTCAGGCAGTCTTGATAATACAGAGACCGCTTTCAGGATATACCGCGATATTGCCGGCTTTGATACATCGGTATATTTTTACAAGGGGTTTTATAGGCAGACTTCAATGCTGCCTGACAGCATGTCATCCCCAACCAAGATTGACCTTTTTTATCCTGAACTCTCTGTTTACGGCGCAAGCACACAGGGAAGGGCGCTGGACGGCGTCCTGAGTATTGAGGCGGGTTATTACGATTCAAGGCAGGATGAAAACGGAACAGACCCCATGATACCTAATTCGCAGTCCAAAAATTTATTTGGTTATCAGAGACAGATATGGGAAGATTTTACTGCGGGACTTCAGTATTACTGTGAGTACATGCACGATTATTCAGACTATGAAAGAAATGTACCGTCAGGATTCCCGCAGGAAAATAAATTACATCAACTTACTTCGGTAAGACTCACACAACTCCTGATGCATCAGACGCTGAAGCTTTCCCTTTTTTCTTTCTACAGTCCGTCTGATGGTGATTACCTGCTGAATCCCGAGATTAAATACAATTTCTCAGATAATATCTGGGCTGCTATTGGGGGAAATATCTTCGGCGGCGGCGACGAGTGGAGCCAGTTCGGGCAATTTGAAAAGAATGATAATCTGTATGCTCAGATGCGATATGAGTTTTGAACCGATAGAACCCTGTCGGAAGATGCGTCTCTCTTTATCCACATGCGGATATTATGCATTTAAAATGCAGAAATGTCCAGCATTCATTTTGTCCATCAGGCATTTGCTGGACATTGACCGTGTCAAGCCTTTTTGCTATACTTCGCGTAACAGACTAATAACGGACCAACAAACTGTCTAATGGGCAAGGCAAGCAAAATATACTGTTGTTTATGAAAGGGGACAATTGATATGCAAAATCATATAGATGAACAGCATCTTGCACGCGAGAAAGGCAGTAAAATTATTGATTCTATGGATCATGAATTTCATGATGCATCAGATAGAGTCATTGCTATTGTCGGTGTCGCATACCTTGGTGGAAAATTGGGGTCAGGTCTTGAAATATAAGATTAATTGTGTTAAAGTTGTAAGAAATGGCAAGACCCTTAAGAATAGAATACCCCGGAGCAGTGTATCATGTAACTTCACGGGGTAATGCAAGAAAGAAAATATTCAAAGACAATACGGATAGGGATAAATTTCTTCACACCTTAAGTATTGTTATAATAAGGT
>JACRGX010000020.1 GCA_016212185.1 Nitrospirota bacterium | reverse complement strand
TCTAAATTTCAAATCGGTAAAAATCATTTTTGCTTTAAACGCTATTATTTTCAATGTGTTATAATCTTTCATAATCTAAACGTTGGGACAGTAGTGATTAGAAATATAAAATTAAAAAATTTAGGAATTTAAAGATTTTTTTATTTATCCCCCTTGTAAAGTATCAGAGTGCCAAAGATGCCTGACTTGTTTCCTCTGGATCTGAAAATACACCCTCCCCTTCCCGATGCGTCGGGAGAGGGGAGTATACGGAGTTACAACCCCCTCAATCCCCCTTTAGTAAGGGGGAATTTCCCATCATCCCCCATCACTTTTGACAGAAAAATTATCTTTATGGTAAAGTTGAGTAATATTCATTTGATAACAAAGGAGACTTTAATATGCTAAAAGCGCTTGCATTGCCAAAGGTTGAATACATAACTTCACCTGAAGGCAAACCCAAATCTGTTGTACTCAGCATTGAGGACTGGAAGCGAATAAGTGAAACCCTCAAAATAATGTCTAACAAGGCATTAATGCAGTCTATCCGGCGCGCAAAGCATCAGTTGCGCACTAACACTAAATTACTTTCCCTCAAAGAGGTACTGGAAAATTTATAAACCATTTTTTACCCCTGAGTTTTTAGAGCAGGCTAAAAAATACCGCCATTTCAAAAACCTGTTTTCAAAAAAGGTGCAGCTCTTATCGCAAAATCCATATACAAACTGCAAAAGCGAGCTTCTTGTCGGAGAACTTAAAGGCACGCGCTCGGCAAGAATCACAAAGTCTTTTAGATTCATTTTCTCTGTTTGTGAAGAATGCCGTGCAAGAAAATTCCAGAACCTTGTCGGCTGTTCTTCACAGCTTTGTGGAACAATGGATGTAAAAACCATAGTCTTTCTCACTGTCGGCACTCACGATAAGGCATATTTATAGGCACTACCAATATCTCCAGCGCTTGTTTATTTGCTGACATTTTTTCTACCCCTGCCTTCATCTCAAATCCACCCCCATTGTAAAGTGTCAGAGTATCAAAGTGTAAGAGTGTCAAAGATGCCTGACCTGTTTCCTCTGGATCTGAAAATACACCCTCCCCTTCCCGATGCGTCGGGAGAGGGGAGTATACGGAGTTACAACCCCCTCAATCCCCCTTTAGTAAGGGGGAATTCACAAACAAAAAAGCTGAGCTTGCCCTGGGTTCTCCCCTTAGGCAGCTCAGCCATGCCGGTTATCCGGTATCTGGTGCTTTCCGCCTCCTGATTGCTCAGGATTTGGCTTTATCTGGAAAGTAATTATACAATTTTACTTTTACACAAATTTACAATCTCAGTTAAGGAAATTTAATATATCTTATAGGTACTATAAGAATTTCTTATAAGCGTTTTACTTAGGCAACTTTGAGCTCTTTATCAAGATGTTTTTTTATCCAGTTTCTTATCAGGGTTGATACATCAACCCCCTTTATTCCTGCAAGCTTTCTCAGCCGGTTAATTGTCGCATCATCAAGCCTCATTTGAAAATTTCTCTTAAGAGCCGGTCTCTCAAAAACGATTTCCTTTGTCTCCTTTAACTCATCAAGATAATCTGCGACACTATGGGTATCCCAAAACTTTCTTTCTTCTGCAACACTTTTAAACTCAGGTATTTTTTTCTTCATTTTTATTTACCTCCCCTCTGATAATATTTTCGTTCTTTTTCGTCCATGCCCCGTGCAGTTATTACTTTAACTCTGCCTTTTAATTTGAAGGCTACAACAATGGTCAAATATCTCCCAGCTAAAGTTTGGGACAATAAAATATATCTTCCCTCCCGTCCCTTTAATATAAGCGAGTTCCCTTCAAAGACTGCTTCTTCAACTTCTGCCGGAGTAATACCATGCCCTGCAATATGATAAACAGATACCTCATCCCAGAGTATCTGGCTTATTCGCATAGTTACATTGTAATGGAATATGCTGATTTTGTCAAATATTGTTTATTACAGAATTTTTGTTATAATTTAGGGGTGAAATTTATAGCCGATTCAATGCTCGGCAGGCTTGCCAGGTGGCTAAGATTGTTAGGCTATGACACCCTCTATTATCCCCGGATTGAAGACACCCTTCTTATCAGAATTGCTCTAAAAGAAGACAGAATTCTCCTCACAAAAGACACGCACCTTGTAAGGAGGCGGTACATGCGGAAATACGCAGAATACAATACGCGTGCAGAGGCAAATAAAACACGAATAACATATTTTTTGTTAAATGAGAACAACCCCTTTGAACAACTCAAAGTCGTAATTAGCGCTCTCAACCTCAAAGATTTTTCTTTGATGAGCAGGTGTGCAGTATGCAACGCCATCATTGCCGGCATTCCAAAGGAAAACGTAAAAGACCTTGTCCCTGAATATGTATATCAAACGTCCGGAACATTCAAACAGTGCCAGGGCTGTAAAAAGCTTTACTGGGAAGGGACGCATCCTGAGAAGTTCAGGAAAAAGCTGTCAGAGATTCTTGGGACTGCTTAGCAGGGAAAATAAAAGATTATCCACTTCATCTATAAGTTTTTTAAACTCCCCCCCATGGCTCTTCGTGTCAGAAAAAAGTTCAGTTCTTATTTTTTGAATTTCCGAGTCATTGCACCCCTTCCTGCCCCCCTCTAACAAGGGAGGGGATATGGGGGATAACTGCCCGTTTTGCAAAGCATGTCTTTCCATGATTAGAAGCTGTTTTGATTTCTCTATAAAAGGAATCAGCAGTTTTTTAATTCGTAATACGTAACGCGTAACGCGTGATGTGTCTTTCTCCTTTAACTCATAGCCCATAACGCATAACGCTTTACGGTCCATTAGTCTTTCTACAATTTCCTTAATCATCACAAATAATGTACAGTATTCAAGCCCCCTTATCCCTCTTCTCCATTGAAGGAGCATGGGGTTTCTCCAGAACCAGAGGAAATTCCGCTCACCGAAAGAAATGAACTCTGCAGTTGCTGTTTCAAGTTCTAATACAAGCTGAGAGGGTTCAAGGGTTCCTGGATTCAAGGATTCAAGTGAATGATTTATTTTTCCCCTTTGACCCCTTGACCCCTTGATTCCTTGACCCCTAAAACAGCTAAGGTATTCCCACAGATTTCTCAAGACTATTTGACCGTTTTCATCATCAGGCGTATCAAAATGTACAAGTGATAATACCACTTTTCCCTTCCCGAATTTGCCTTCTATTATTGCAGGCTCATTCATAAGCCGGGCGGGGTCAAGATTAATCTGATATCTCTTTTCAAGCTCTGCCCAGTTACCGGTTTTATTTACATCACCTATATTTAAGTCGGAACTAAAGGCGTCAGGCAGGGCATCTCCAAAGGTTGCCAGAGTCTTTATCTTTTTGTCTTTCAAAATAAATTGTGAAGGCCAATAAGCGTGGAAGATGTGTGATGGGTAAAAAATCCCCCCACGCCCCCCTTTGACAAAGGGGGGTAATGAGGAATTTGAAATGCCATTCCAAATCGGATGCTCTTTTACATTTAAGCAAATTCTTCCGCTGAAACTCGGAATCCTGTCTTTTGTCGGCTTTCTGGTGACATTCAAAAGCCCGATACCATCCATGATGGCAAGACCTGCGCCTCCGCATAGACCAAGATAATTTCCGCCGGCATCAACAAAATCCCTTATTGCCTTTCTCCCTCTTTCACTAAGAGCCTTGCCTTTGTTTGACGCCCAGCCGCCAGGAACAAAAAACATTTTGTAATTCTTAAGACAGCCTTTTTTAATATCAGCAGACCTTACAAGATCAAATGGCAATCCAAGGTTTTTCAGTACATTATAAGCCATCAGCCCCCATAGAAAAGATTCATCCCAGAAGAAAGCAACAGGAGAAAGTGACGAGTGACGGGTGACGAGTGATAAGCTTTTCGGAAGCAATTTTTCATCCTTCAACCTTCTTCCTTCATCCTTCTTGTTACTTTTTTTTATTCTCATATCCCCTTGGCGTTATCATCCATTTCTCCCAGACATATGTCTGCGAGTTGCCGATTATCACTGTCGTCTGCATATCAATGTCGTGCTTAAGCATATTTTTCAGGTTTGTAATAACTATCTTTTCATTCTCCCTCATTGCGCCTTTTACTATTCCTACCGGCGTCCCTGAATTTCTGTGTTTTGAAATAATTTTCAATGCCTTTTTAATATGCTCCGCCCTTCCCTTGCTCTTAGGGTTATACAGGACAATTACAAAATCAGCCATTGCCGCTGCGTTAAGCCTTTTCTCAATAAGTTTCCACGGGGTCAATCTGTCTGAAAGGCTTATTGATGCAAAATCATGCATAAGCGGCGCGCCAAGCCGCGAAGCACATGCGTTCAAGGCAGAAATACCGGGAACAACCTTAACAACAGGGTTCGAGGATGCAAGCCTGCCTGTCCGGTAGGCAGGGGTTCGAGGGTTTGAGCGGTAAGTTGACTTATTAATTCCTTGACCCCTTGACCCCTTGACTCCTTGACCCCTCAAAACCTCAAACACCAGCCCTGCCATTGCATATATCCCAGGGTCGCCGCCGCTGATAACAGAAACATTTTTGCCGCTTACTGCAAGCTCAACAGCTTTTTTACAGCGGTCTATCTCCTGTGTCATCCCTGTTGAGACAACTTCCTTATCCTTTATCAGTTCTTTAATTAAATCAAGATATGTGCCGTACCCCACAATCACGTCTGATTCTTTTATTGCCCTTTGCGCCTCAGGCGTAATGTGTTCAATATCCCCCGGTCCAATGCCGACAATGTAGAGTTTGGATTTGGGAGCCTGCCTGCCGGTAGGCAAGGTCCGGAGTTTTTCCCCTTGACCCCTGACCCCTGACCCCGGACCCCGGAGGTTAGCTTTCGCCACAGGCAAATTCCCGCTTTTCTGTTTCAGAACCAACAGGTTATCAGTTTCAGCCGCAAGGATTGCAGCCGGCTCTGCCACTCCTTTGGCTCCGGTGGCTTTGTAAGCGGCAGCAGAAAAGTTGAAGGCTAAAGAGCAAAGGTTGGAAATTACCGAGTTAATCTCATCAGGCGTAAATGTGTTAATCTTGAAATTATATTTTTTTGCAAACGCAATTAAGCCAGTTTCTCTGCCTTTTATGTCAATGGTAGCAATTGAATGAATTGATAAAAATGATAAATTGTTTTTCTTTAGAGTTTTTTTAACTGCGCTTTCTATCTCTTCTGCTGAAGTGCCGCTGTTGCACCCGATGCCTATGACGAGATCCTTCGGTCTTAAAAAAAGTTTTGAGAGCAGAACCTGCCGGCCAGCAGGTAAGGCCCTGAGCCCGCCTGCCTTATTGGTAATAATAACATCAGCATCCTTAGGGGCTTTGACCGCTAAAAACTCTGCAGGCAATTTTATCCCTGAAACCTGCTCAACATATACATTCAGCCTGCCATTGTCTATCAGCCTTGTAGAAATCTTAGGGAGCAAATTCCAGTTTTCAATGGCCAGATTATTCCCCTCTGCCCATAAATCCATTGCAGTAAGATTACTTATATCCGATGCCGTTGTTATTACCGGCCTGCCTCCAAAAAAACCTGCGACTTCTTTTGCAATCCTATTTGCACCTCCGAGATGGCCGCTTAAAAGGCTTACCGCATACCTCCCCTTTTCATCCAGTACAACAACTGCCGGGTCTGTTCTTTTATCCTTTATCAATGGAGCTATTGTCCTTACAGCAATGCCTGACGCCATAATAAAGATAAAGGTTTTGTTTTTGTGCCAAAGGCGAACAACGTCTTCTGGTTTAAATTTTAAAACCTGCGTGCCGGGATAAATGACCTTCAGATGTTTTCCAAGATTAAGACCGTTTTTCGTAACATAAAAAACAACAGGGGTTTTAACTTCTGTATCCATGTTTAAAATCCTTATTATAAAGTTTAGACTCCTTTTTTAACTGCTCATCAGGCGCCTTAAGAGACTCTCCCACATAAATCAATGCAGTCTTGGCAATACCGGCATTCCTAACCATCTCTGCAATGTCCTTCAAAGCCCCTTTGACAATCCTTTCATCATGCCATGACACCCTTTCAATCACCGCAACAGGCGTATCTGCCGAATAGCCTTTTAACAATTCATCACGGACTTTTTCTATCATGCCGACGCTTAAAAAAATCACCATTGTCGCATTGTGTCTTGCAAGTTCACCCAGCCTTTCAGCCTCAGGCACAGGCGTTCTTCCTTCAATGCGTGTGAATATTACTGTCTGGCTTATCTCCGGGATTGTAAGTTCCTGCCCTAACGCTGCTGCGCCCGCCATCGCAGAAGACACGCCGGGTACAACTTCATACTCAATTTTTAATTCCCTGAGTTTTTCAATCTGCTCGGATATCGCGCTGTAAAATGACGTGTCTCCTGTATGAAGCCTTGCCACTGTATTGCCTTTTGCTATAGAACCACTCATAATCCTGATTATTTCATCCAGAGTCATTTTAGATGAATCATGCACTTCAGCCTTTATGCCTTTAAGAAGCTCTGGATTTACAAGACTTCCTGCATAAATAACAACATCAGCATTATCAAGAATCCTTCTGCCCTTGATCGTTATAAGTTCAGGGTCTCCGGGGCCTGCGCCAATAAAGTAAACCTTTAAAGTCTGCATCTTAAAAAACCTCCTGCGCTGAAGCTTTCTGGCGCACAAATTCTTTGAGCGCTTCCACTGCCCTGTTAATTTCCTCCGCATCCGGTAAATATCTGACCAGCCTGTTTATATAGTTTCTCTCTAAAAGCAATTTAAATGTGTCTTGAAAATTCAGGTCATAAAGCCATGTCAGTTTCATCAGCTTAAAATCGCACAGCGTTTTTAAAGTTGTATAAGATGGTATTTGTCTTTTGTGAAAACAGGTTAAAATCTCTTTTGAATATTCTGGCGAATCTATAAGACCGAGCCCTGCCGCTGATGCCCTTTTGTCCAGAGGGGTTTCATAGTATTCTATGAAGACTCGCAGAATATCCAGTTTATCAGCATCCCTGATGAGTTTTAAAAAAAGTATCACAGCATCATTATTTAATTTCGGTATTCTAAAGGTATTGTGAAATTTAACTGCCTGAACAATCAAATTCTGTTCTTTTTCCGAAAGCCTTTGAAGGATTTTCTCTTCAATAAGCGTCCTTGCCCCAAGAAGACCGTGGTTAATTGAAATGTTATCTTTAAATGTTTTATATTTCGCATATTGCGGAAACCTCCCTAAATCATGAAAGAGCGCCGTAGTCTCAGCAAGCATCATTGCATTATCATCAAACCCCAGATCTCCTGCTATTTTAATGATATTTACACATACATTATAGGTATGCTCAACCTTTAGTATAATGTTTTGCTGATCCTCCTCATTCTTGAAATAAAAAGATTTTGTAAAAGATGCAAACCAGTTTTTAAAAAAATTTAAATCGTTTCCGTTCATTTTCTTACAATTACCATGGAAAAATAATTCAGGTCTTTTTCTTTTACATCCCTGATATCTTTAAAAATCTTTTCATCCTCCATCCCTGCCCGTGCGATATAAACTGCATTATCCAAAAGATTCATCTCATTCAGGGTTTTTCTGATATCATTAAATACCTTATGCACCTTCATAAGTACTACAGAATCAAAATTCATCAGTGTCTTTGCCAAATCGTCAATATAATTTACAGGAAGTATTGCAATTTTTTCATCAGCAAGACCCAATGATATTTTTGCAGCCGCAGCAGATGCATTAATAGAAGATACGCCCGGAATTATCTCAATATTCAGCGCGGGATTTAATTCAAGAAGGCTGTCAAAGAGATAAAAAAAAGTGCTGTAAACCGCAGGGTCGCCGAGAGTGATAAAAACGACATTAGTCCCCTTGCTAAGCCTGCTTAAGACCGTTTCCACAGTCTGCTGCCACATTGAATTAAGCTCGCAATCTAAAGACCGTGATGCGTCTGTTTTTCTTTGACACTCTGACACTCTGATACTCTGATACTGTCTTTTTGTTTTCCTCATCGGGAAATATGCCTCAATAATCTCCTTACCGTCCAAATTCAAAGCCTTTTTTACAATAGACAATGCAAGGCTGCTTCCCTCTTCTCTGCCCTTGGGAACACAGATGCAATTCACAGTTTTAAGTATTCTTACTGCCTTCATGGTTAGCAGTTCGGGGTCCCCAGGTCCTACCCCTATAACATACAGACGGCCTGTCATTTCAATCTCTTTTCTCCTGTGATTATAAAAATCGGATTTAATGCGCTCATGTGCATCCTGCCGCCGATAAGCCTTGACCTTGACACAGCAACCTCTGAGACCCTTGTTTTAAATCCTTTTGATTCAAGGCCTTTGACTGCCTCATTCAAAGTTTCTATTGTAACGGCATTTATGATAATAATTCCAACCGGCAGTTTTGCAATAAAACTGATTATTCTGCCGAGTCTTCCTCCGCTTCCGCCTATAAAAACCCTGTCCGGAGCCGGTAATCTCTTGAGCGCATCAGGCGCCTCACCTTTAATTATCAAAACATTCGCTGTGTTAAATCTGATTTTATTTTTTTTGATATTACTGATTTGATTCCCATCCTTTTCTATTGCGAAAACTCTTAATGAGGGGAATAGCCTTGCCGCCTCTATTGATATGGAACCTGAACCTGCGCCAATATCCCAGAGCACTCCATTTTGAGGAAGTCTCAGTTTATGAATAGCAATTGCCCTTATCTCATCTTTTGTTATAAGTCCTCTTGAATGGACTATTTCGTCTTCTTTCATTCCAAAATCTATTTTATAATCTTGTACCTTGCTACTTGACCCCTGCCCCTCTATTATCACTACATTCGGCTCCCTGAATCTCATTTTTGCGATTTTTTCAGGCGTGCCCTTAATGATTTTCTCATCAGGATAGTCGAGTCTTTCGCAGACAAACATCGTTAAGGATGAATAATGAGGGATGAAGGATGAGGTAAGTTCCTTTGCAATTACCGACGGGTTGTTCACCTTATCTGTAAGAATAGCAATCTTGTTATGCTTTTCTAAAAGCATTTGGATATCCTCAAGTCCATTTTTCAGTTTCCTTCTTTTTTTAGGGTCAGGTCCGCCGTGGAGGCTCATTAAAAAAGCATCGCTCCACACTTCTTTAATCCTTGAAAATGCCAATTGTATGCTTGAAAGGTCGGGCAGAATTTCCACCTTATCCCTTCCGAATTCTTCTACAAGCCTTCTGCCGATTCCAAAGAACATAGGGTCGCCTGAGGCAAGAAGGACGATGGGGCGTAATGCGTGAGGCGTAATGCGTGATGTAAGTAAACCCTTTATAAAACTTAATGTCTCATCCACATTATTTATTACTTTAACCCTATCCTTAATTTTTTTGAATTCTTGATAGCGCTTAAAAACTTCAAAAAGTCTCTTGGATGCAAGTATTATTTCAGAGTTAAAGATAATTTCCTGCGCCTTTTTATCAAGAGGTTTATAACCGATTCCGATGGCATAGATTTTAATCACAGCTTATTATAACCTCTCCATCGTACGATACAAGATGTCCAATCACGGATATTCCACCCATAATTCCCTCTGCATATTTTTTTGCTGCGGAGCTGACTTTTGAGAAAATGGATGAAGGATAAAGTCTGGGGGATGAATTAATGCAATCAAAGATTTCATGGGCAGTATTAAACTCGCCATCCAATAATCCTTGACCCCTGCCTACCGAGCAGGCAGGCTTGACCCTTGACCCCTGACCTTTGCTACTTACACATTGTCCCTGTTTTCTCAGAAATTCCACCGTCTGTTTTAAATCAATCGCCCCGTGCCTCACATGCGTCTGAGGCGTTGCCATGGCAATCTTAAGCATCTTCGCCCATTGTGCACAGAGATGAATTTTCCCGAACCTGTGTTTTTTTGCCTCAAGAAGTGAAAACTCAAGGTAATCTCCCATCATTACATAACATTCTTCAGGAAAATTGAATTTCATCATATGCGCCTTTTCTGAAGTTCGTCCACTTGAAAGAACAATCTCCCGATGCCCCATTGCCCTCGCTACATCCATAGAAGAGGTGATTGTCGCTGTCCATGCCTCAGTGGATACGGGTTTAACAATGCCTGTTGTGCCAAGAATTGATATGCCGCCAACAATACCCAGTCTGTGATTAAGGGTTTTTTTTGCCAGTTCTTCGCCATTTATAACAGAAATAGTTACTTCAAGGTTTCGGAGTTTAGAGTCTTTTTTATCTGTCAACTCATAACTCCTAACTCTTAACTCACAACTATCTTTAATGGCTTCCATCACCGCCTCCTCAATCATCTTCCTCGGTACAGGGTTTATCGCCGGCTCGCCGACAGGGACAGCAAGCCCGGGCTTAGTGACAATGCCTACGCCTTTGCCGCCGCTTATAAAAATCCGTGTCTTTTCTGACCCCTTACCCCTTACCCCTGACCTTTGCAGTCTCACTTCCGCAACTATCTCCGCTCCGTTTGTCACATCCGGGTCATCACCGGCATCTTTGATTACAGAAGCCCGCACAATTTTATCCTGCATCCTGTATCCTGTATTGTGAATTTTAAACTTGTGCCTGCTTCCATCCGGGAAGGGAATTTTAACATCAGTAAGGCGTAACGCGTGACGAGTGACTGGTTTGCCGTTTGATTTTTTTCCAATAACGCATAACGCATTACGCATCACAAGTAATGCTGCCGCCTTTGCCGCTGCAGCGGCACATGCGCCTGTTGTATAGCCCGACCTTAAATTCTTTTTCATATTTACTTAAACTGATACTCATAATGCATCTGATCAAGAGAGCCTTCCCTTAAAAGATATTTCACCTTGTCTTCAGCTATTATTTTAAACGCATATTTTATTATCTCTTTGTAAAACTCGCAAAATGCCGCTTTTTGGTATATATTGCCGCGTGCATGCATTTCTGCAGGGCAAGGCGAGCCGCAAATATGCCTGAAATTGCAGGTATTGCACTCGTCAATCTTCTCCACGATCCTTGTTCGTATTTTTTTGAATGGCTTTGAGCTCATCGCCGAAGATATTGATGTTTTAAAAATATTCCCTCCGGAAAACTCCTTCATGCTGATGAATTCTCCGCAGGGCACCATACTGCCGTCAGCAGTGACAGTCAGAAAAGTTCTGCCCCCGCCGCAGGGAGATATATCGCACATCATGCGTCTGGCAGTCGGCGATATTATCGCCAAAATAACATTGGCAAAATTTCCCACAACAATCTGCCGTCCTGATTTTCGTGACAGGTTTATTGCAGTCTCAACGGCATGAATTAAATTTTTTGCAAACAGCATATCGTCAGGCTTTAAATTAACTGCACGCCTTTGTGTAAGCCTGACCGGGTTGAGCAGTACACAAGGGACTTTTTTCTTGTGAAGAAATTTCACAAGCTCAGAGAGCCTGTCAACATTGTACTTGGTAACCGTGCATATAACATTCAATCCTTCATATCCTGCAAACCAGTCCAATGCCTGCACAGCCTTTTTAAAATTTCCTCCGCCTTTTGCAGTCACTCGTGAACAATTATTAATATCCGCCCTTGCGGCATCAAGAGATATTCCAATTCCAATTCTGTGCTTTTTTATAAACCCTACGTCCTCTTTTTTAAGCAGCAATGCATTGGTCTGAATACCAAAGAGGAATTTATTGTGGTATTTCTTTATGGCATCAAAAAGAATATTTTTTACAAGCAACGGTTCAGCAGCATGAAAAACTATCACAGGTTTTTTCTTTATGTTTTTAAAATGCTCTTCTATCTTTGCCAGCGCCTTGTCCAGATCCTCAGCAGTCATCTGTGAGCCCTGCTTCCTTATCTTTGAAGGAATATAACAATAAGGACAATTGGCATTACACCTGTCAGTCGGGTCAATATATATACAGTTCAAGTCTGCATTGAATCTGAAATTATGAAGTTCCGTATCAAGGTGTTTCCTCTCCTTTTTGTAAAGGTCCATCAGGTTGTCCGGCAAAATGAATTTTCCGTTATCTCTTGGAATAATTCCCCAAAAAACATTATCAGGGTCCAGCGCCAGTTTCCAGTCGGCGTCGATGTTGGAAAATGAAAGTCCACGGGTGTTTTTCATTAGTTTTTGCTCTCCTTTTATTATAGTTATATCTGTTGCGTGACTACAGTCGTCATTGCGGCTTGTCCGCAATCCTTCTCAAGGAAAGATTCCAGACAAGCTGGAATGACAATAAAATATGGATTCCCGTTTTCACGGGAATGACGATAAATTTTGTAAGGGCGGGTTTAAAACCCGCCCCTACACAGATTTACAAAGGCATCTTTTTCTTCGGAACGTCGCCATACATCACAAAATGGGTCAGGCCGTTAGCTGTTTGCACACATTTCATGTGATAAGAAATGGTCTTCATCTTCGCAGCCGTTTTCTTCTCAGCCTTCTTTGTCTTATTCAAAAATTATCACCTCCTTTCTTTAACAGTTTCAAAAATCTTTTTATCCTAAATTTTGAATTTTTAGTTTTTCATTTTGCATTGTTTTTAATATCTCCCTTCTTGCCTCACCTATGGTAAGGGGAATGCGGGCAAAGTGTATTTTATCTTCATGCTTAAGTTTGTAAATCAGCTCTGCAATCTGTGGAAGCCTCAGTTTGACATCAGCCATATCCCCCGGCGCACTAAAAACCTCTTCAGGGATACCGCCCCTCGTAATCCTGCCCTTACTTAGAATATAAAGTCTATCAAGGAAAACAGGTACAAGGTCAACACTGTGTGTTGCCATGACAATCGTTACGCCATTTTCCTGATTAAGCCTTCTAAGAAGTTTCATCATTTTATACTCACCCATGGGGTCAAGACCGGCAGTCGGCTCATCAAGAAGCAGTATCTCATGACCCATTGCAAGCAGCCCTGCAATACAAGCCCTTTTTCTTTGCCCGAAACTCAGGTTATGGACTGATTTTCTTTCCAGCCCTGTCAATTCAACTTCCTCCAGGGCAGCCATAACTCTTTGTTCTACTTCTTTGAAATTAAACCCCATATTCAAAGGGCCAAAGGCAACATCCTCAAAAAGAGTCGGCGCAAACAACTGATCGTCAGGATTCTGAAATACAAGCCCGACCTCTCTGTATATTTCTTTGGAAGTAAGATTTTTTATTTCAACCCCGTCAAGCTGCACACTACCCTCAAAGTTCTTCATAAGCCCGTCCATTACCCGCAAAAGTGTTGTCTTACCGGAGCCGTTAGCGCCGAGAAAGCCGACAAATTCTCCCCTATGTATATTCAGATTTATGCCCGACAGCGCCTGAGTGCCGTCAGCATATCTGTAAAAAACATCTTTAACTGATAAAACAGCCTCTATCTGTGTTCTGTGCTCTGTGTTCCATGTTCTTTTCAAATCATCCATACCACACCCGCAAAAATAATAAATACCACAGCGATAGCAAGTTCGCCAAATCTCAGGGGATAATTTTTGAGCAGAGGCATATCACCTGTATAGCCCCGCTGTATCATTGCCTCCGAGGTCTTCTGACTCTGGTCAAAACCCCTTATAACAAGAGACCCTGCGAGCACACCGAAGGACTTCATCCCTTTTCTTATTCCTGCATAACCGAGACGGTTTTTTTGTGCATTATAGATAGTAAGTCCTTCTTCAAGAAATACAAAAATATACCTGTAAGCAAACATCATTATCTCAATAAACTGTTTGGGAATCCTAAGCCATGAAAGTCCGGCCATAATTTCAGTAAACGGAGTTGCAAATCCAAGCGTTACAACAAGCGAGACTCCGCCGATTATCCTGCTTGCAATCCTGATTCCGTCAATTAATCCATCTCTGTGACCAGTCAGTTCAAGCCCCATGACATTGAAGGAAAACATGGTTTCATTGCCTGTAAAAAGCAGCTTCAGCAGCAAGACCATCCCGGCAAGAAACAAGGGCTCCGCAATTCTTGTAAGGATAATGCGCGTCGGCGCCTTCATTATCCGGCAGACGAGAAAACACCCTGCTGCTATAAACAGCGGAAACAGTATTCCCTTGCTGCTTATGACCATCATAAGAAGCGCAAGTACAACAATCAGCTTCACCCTTGCATCAACTTTTGAGAAGCTATGCTCTTTTTGAAAATGTTCAGAAAAAATTTCCATTTGTTTTCTTATCTACCCCTCACCTTCTCCCCAAAGCATCGGGAAAGAGGAAGTAACGTGGAAGGTGATAATATGCTACGCTCCTTTTGTCAGTGTTCTGTCCTCTGTGTTCTGTGCTCTGTTAACCTCCTCCAGTAATATCCTGCTGCAAATCCGCCAACTGCGCCTGCAAACAGAAAAACAAAAAGAAGCAAATCACCCTGATCCGTATTTATTATTGGATTTCTTGCAGCCCTGCCGTGCTCTTCCGCGTATTTCTCCACAACCGATTCGTCAACGCCGCCCCATTTGTCAGCAGCAGTGACGAGTGACAAGTGAGGGGGAATGAGCAACAGAAATAATATAAGAAAAAAATAAATAACAAATATCTTCCCCGATCTTGTCATTCCGGCTTGTCCGGAATCTTTCCTATTTGTCCGGAATCTCACAGAAGGATTGCCGACAAGCGGCAATGACGGGTTCGTGTATTTTTTTGTGTAGTTATTGAGTTTTTTCATACCGCCTCCCCTGCCTTTACCACGCCCATCTTCACAAGCAAGTCAGGTCTCTTCTTATAAAGCAGTACGACCATGCCTGCTGTCATTGCGCCTTCAAGGATTCCTAACGGTAGTTGTGTCGGGATGAAGGCTATCAGGATTTTCCAAAAAAGAGGCATGAATGGTGAATCTCCCCGTATGCCTGACGCAAGTTCAATGGATGTAGTGGTGTATGTTGCCCAGTCTGCAAGAATACCTGCCATAAAACCTGCAATCCAAAGATTAGCCTTTAACGCCCTCAATCCCCTGAATGTCAGGTATCCTGCAAACGATCCT
>JACRGX010000019.1 GCA_016212185.1 Nitrospirota bacterium | reverse complement strand
TTTCATGCGCAGGCACAGGGCAAGACGGAGAGATTCTATCAGGAGTGGCATGGCCTAATCCGAGATTTAGTGTTAATGGTGATTGCGTAACAGACAATCTCACAGGTTTGATGTGGGCAAAAAATGCAAACCTCCCTAATGTAACAAGAGACTGGCAAGGAGCGATTGATTACTCTAATAATTTGACTCTGTGCAGCTACTCAGACTGGCGTCTTCCAAACAGGAAAGAGCTTATGAGTCTTATTGACCGCTCAAAGTCCGTTGCACTGCCATACGGGCATCCTTTTTTAAATGTGGGGGACAAATACTGGTCGTCAACTACGAACGTAATTAATTATCCGAACGGCGCATGGTATGTCAATATATTCAGTGGCAACTTGGGGGGTGAAGATAAGGCCTACGGCTACTACGTATGGCCGGTGCGTGGCGGAATTATAGATGTAGACGGCGATGGTTTTAAATCAGATATAGACTGTGATGACAGCAACCCAATAGTTAACCCTGGTGCAACTGAAATCCCCAACAACGGCATTGACGATGACTGTAATCCTGCAACGCCAATAGTTACTGTTTCTGGCAATGCTTACAATTATCCTATTCCGTTATTCCGTGCAAGTATGTCTATAAATGTTGATGCCTCAAATCTCAGTGCGGGCTATCTCAGGTATTACTACACACGTAACAGAACCTCTCTCAGTAGCACATCAATCACTGGCATTACAGCAACAGGCGGTATTGCAACAGTCACAGGAGTTGGTACTGTAAACGGCACTTCTGGCTACACGTTTACTGCAACGATTACTGATGGCTCTCCTGATACAATGGGCTTAGAAATTAATAAACCTGATGGAACACCTTATTTTAGTTCAAGCTCTCAGCAGGTAAGTAGTGGAATTTTTATAGTAGTGGGACAATAAAACCTGAGAGTGTTTAATTTTTTATGTGGGGAAATGTAAATTGTGACTTTTTGGCGAAATATTTAAGACAATCAACTTTAGAATTTGCATCAAAATGGAAAACTTAACAGTTGCAGAAACTTTTAATGAACCGAAAGATCTCAGCCTTTCAATATGGCGCTATATGCCTTTCAATAGATTTGAATCTTTGATTAAAGAAGGGCTTTATTTTAGAAGATTAGACCTCCTTGAAGATTCATTTGAAGGATCATTCTCCTTCGGAAACCAAAAAATAAGAGAAAGTATAATGCTACCAGCAAGTAATTTTGATAAATTAAAAACGTTTTCGAGAGAAATGAGAAAACATATTTATATCAGTTGCTGGCATATTAACGATTGTGATTCCTATGCTATGTGGAAAATCTATTCAGGTAGAGGAGGAGAAAGAGTCAGCATTAAAACAACGGCAAGAAAGTTAAAAGAGAATTTAAATCACGTAATTATTAGCCAAATAAAATATATTGATTATGGCAGCTATAATATCCCTGAAACTAATTTATATAATATTTTTTGTTACAAAAGAAAAGCGTTTGACTATGAAAAGGAATTACGCGCATGGTTTATTGAGCCAGAGAAGCACAATAAGGGAATAACAAGAAAAATAAATGTGGACAACCTGATTGAAGAAATATATATAGCGCCAAATACTAAAGGGGATCTTATGCATAGAATTAAGACATTACTCAAAAATAATAGATTAACTAAACCAGTAAAACAGTCGCCTCTCGACGATAAGCCATTATATTAGCTGCTTATGCAACATAGGAAGAATACATGAGTTACTATTGTCCAGACTTTGGGAATTTAATCTCCGGCTGGTATCGTACTACTGATAACGATAATTATGCTGTTGCCCGAAAAAAGATAGATATTTTATGGGATTTTAATTGTGATCAAATCTTAATTAAGTACATAAATAAGTATGGCTCGTTTTATACAGCTTTTTGTTCGGATATTAAAGCTGAGATTGAGAATCAAGTCAGCGTATCATTTAAAGGACTGCGATACTATGAATATTACTTTCAGACTAGGGCGTTCGAACTTCCGGGGATCAAAGAGCAGTTAATTGCTTCATATCAGAACATAAAAGATAAAACAATTCAATGTGAAGTCTGTGCAGCCGAGGTCAAAATAGATGAAATTCATCCTAATGTAATTAAACTGCAATTTCCCCCTTCATTTTGCACAGAATGCTCCTATTTAACCAGACCTTATTTTGCAGAATGGAATGAAGACATAAGAAATAGGGTAATTAACTTCTTAGAAAATATAGATAATGAGAAGCGCTGCGATGTTTGCAAAAGAAAATATAAACTTAAAAAAGTTGAGCTGTCATTTCAGCATCTGTATATGCCTATCGTCCATGTAAATATTTATTCATCAATTTGTCCAAAATGCCTAATGAAAACAGTCTTTAATGATTTAACTGACGTTGAAAATAATCAACTTAAAAAACTTTACAATTTATATGAATTCTTAGGTGAAGTGCCTACACAAGATTATAGTTCATTGTATTTTTTATTCAAAGAACAAAATAGAATAATTGAATTAACCAAACTCTTGCATTTGTTGTGGTCTCCCGATATTTTCAAGAAGCATTTCGGCTCCTTTTTTGCGGCATTAGTGAAGTCCGGCATTTTACCTGAGGGCACCAAAAAAATGAAAATTGGGACTATGGTTCTTGCAAAAGACGGCCATGTATGTTTGTCACTGGCGGAGAAAGATATCGATGATTTTCTGTATTTCTTAAATATTGGCCATAAGAAAGAAGTTTCATATCCTAACTCGAATTATCGCACGGATTGGGAAATTGTATGGAATCAGAAGAAATATTTTATTGAATTTTTTGGATTAATGAATATCAGGGAATATGCGAACAAGGCTAAACAAAAAACCGCGCTTGCTGCATTGAATAATATTGAATTAATATCAATCTATCCCGAGACAAATTGGAAAGAACTTATTAAGAAAATCTTTAAGCTATGAATTAGAACAAAAGCAAGTGTACACCAATCTCATCCAGTTAACATGGACCGCCTCTCAGCCCTTTTATCGGAGCATGAAGTCATATCTTCATTTTTATCATTTCATGGGATTTAAGTCTTGTTTCTTGCACGTATGAAAGGTCTGGATTCCTGCCTCCGCAGGAATGACGGATTTAAGAGTGTCCCTGTTAATGCTTTATTCCCTTATCCGTCTCTTCCTCAAAAGCCATGACCTTTATTTTTTTCTTTGGCGCCCAGCCGTGTTTGTGCGGTTTGCAAAGGGCGCAGCCTTTGGATTTCTTATCCTTAAAAACCTTCCCCATTTGCTTTTATTTTAACATGAATGAATCAGTAATTTTTTCTAATGACTCTAAGGAAATGGTTTCCCCGATTAAATCGGGGAATGACGGCTTTTTTTAATGACGGCTTTTTATGAGAATACCCGTCTCAGACCGGCCCTATCCCCTCTTCATTAAAATCCGGTTTCCGCATGAATGCCGGAATATCAAGGTTGTTTCTGTCCATGCTCATGAGGGGCGAATCTTTGGAAAGTATCCTTTCAGAGCCTTTCAGCGCCACCTTTTCCCTTGAGGGCCTCCACCTTTCATAAGAAGGCATTACCGCCTTCGGCGCCTCTTCAAAGCCGGTTGCAATAACCGTCACCATTACATCATCATCAAGGTCTGAATCAATCACCGAGCCGAAAATTATGTTGGCATCTTCATGCGCCGCATCGCTGACAAGGCTTGAGGCCTCGTTCACCTCATGCAAAGATAAGGAGGGACCTCCAGTGATGTTAATCAAAATTCCTCTTGCGCCATCAATGGAGGTCTCCTCCAGCAGGGGGCTTGAGATAGCAACCTTCGCCGCATTAAGAGCCCTGTTTTCGCCGGCTGCACTGCCTACTCCCATAAGAGCCTTTCCGCTGTCTTTTAAGATGGTCCTTATGTCTGCAAAGTCATGATTTATAAGTCCGGGCACAAGTATCAAATCAGAAATGCCCTTGATTGCCTGTCTCAGGACGTCATTTGCAATTCTAAGGCTTTCAAGCCATGTCGTATTTTTGTCTGTAATGCTGAGAAGCCTCTGGTTCTGCACCACGATAACGGAATCAACGTATTTCTTCAGCTCCTTTATGCCCTGCTCTGCATTTTTTGCCCTTTTGCTGCCTTCAAAAATAAACGGCTTTGTCACAACTGCAGTGGTAAGTATTCCAAGTTCTTTTGCAATCTCTGCAATAACAGGAGCCGCTCCGGTCCCTGTGCCGCCGCCCATGCCTGCGGTGATGAACACCATGTCAGCGCCTTTTATGGTGTCGGCAATAACTTCCCTGTCATCAAGCGCCGCCTGCCTCCCTATTTCAGGATAGGCGCCTGCCCCAAGCCCGTTTGTCAGGTCTGCGCCTATCTGAATCTTCTGATGTGCAAGGGAAGAGTCAATAGCCTGCATGTCGGTATTTACAACGATAAACTCAATACCGTGGATGCCTGCGGCTATCATGCCGTTAACTGCATTGCCCCCGCCTCCGCCTACGCCCACCACTTTTATTTTTGCTGAATTCTTCACCTCTTCAAATTCAAATATCTTCATATCTCCCCCTTTTTCTAAATGTATTGTCTAAATTTAACCACAGAGAACACAGAGGATTAATTGCAAAATTATCAATTATCATTTCAAAATGCAAATTTAAAATGCTAACTTTGTCCCGACAGGTCGGGAATAAATTTGCAATAAATATTTTCTCTGTGCCCTCTGTGGTTCCATATCTTCCCCTTTTTTTTATAAAATTTTTCATATAAGTTATTTGAAGGCATATATGCCGTTGTTTTTCATCCTTCATAGAACCCCCAGCTTTTCCCTCACCCACATTCTTGCCTTATTCACTTTGCCTGCCACACCTGAAAATGAGAAAAAGTTTTCACCATTAAGGCTCCTCTCCCTCATTATCTCCCTTGCGCCATAATGCACAAGCCCTGCCCCTGCCGCATATGCCGGACTGCTTACAATGCCGGCGCCTTCTGCAATACCCTTAGGCCTTCCAACCCTTACTGGAAGTTCAAGTATGTTTTCAGCTATGGTTTCTATACCGTTCATAAGCGCCGCGCCCCCGGTAAGGACCACACCCGATGCAAGCGTATTGTAATAACCGCTTTTTCTTATTTCATCCTTCACAAGGCTGAAAAGTTCCTCTGACCTGGGCTGCAGTATCTCAATCAGATGCTGTCTCGGCACCGTTCTGCCCGGCTTATCTCCGGCGTATGTAATCTCTATTTCTTCACCGGGATTAATCATAGACATAAGGGTGCAGCCGTAACTCTTTTTTATCCTTTCTGCCTCAAGTGTCTGCGTCCTTAACCCGATTGCGACATCGTTTGTAAAATTGCCTCCGCCGATTGACAAAACAGATGTGTGGCACAGGCTGCCGCCGCAAAACAGCGTAATGCCTGTCGTGCCTCCGCCGATATCTACAACCCCTGCCCCGACATCTTTTTCACCATCCGCAAGCACTGCGCCTGCAGATGCAAAAGGCTCAAATATAATATCAATCACATTAAGCCCTGCCCTCTGGCAGCTCTTTAAAAGGTTCTGCACTGATGTAACGGCGGCTGTCACTATCTGCACCTTGACTTCAAGTCTCACGCCTGTCATTCCCCTCGGGTCATTAATCCCGTTCTGTCCGTCCACAATAAAACCTGTCGGGATTACATGAAGCACTTCTTTATTAACCGGAAGCGGCATCGCCCGCGCGGCATCCATAACCCTTTCTATGTCCCTTTGTCCTATTTCCTTATCCTTTACGGCTATCACGCCGTTGCTTAAAAAACTGCTTATCCGGCTCTCAGCTATTCCCGCGTATACTGCCTTTATTTCAACGCCTGTCATAGCCTCGGCCTCCTGCACGGCCTTGCTTATTGCCTGCGCTGCGTTCTCAATATCAACGACAACGCCCTTTTTTATCCCGGCTGAAGGGACCTCGCCGATGCCGATAATATCTACGCCGTTTTCTTTAATCTCTCCCACAACAACGCATATCTTTGTTGAACCGGCATCAAGTCCTGCTATGAGATCTCCCTTTCTCATCTCTTTTTATCCCTCCTTGTCGGCAGACTGCTCTCCTGTTTAACAGGCTGAACTATTACCCTGCCTGAAAACCTCAGGTCAACATATTCCATAGTTATGCCCCTTTTTATAATCTCTGCCTCAAGGTCTTTCCACCTTTTAAGTTTGTCGTCATAATTTCCATAGCCGACCTTAAAAATCTCACCGTCCATATTCATAGAAAGACCGTAAGGTTTTAAGGTAATTTCAATTGAATCTTTGTCTGAAAGAAATCCCTCCTCAGAAAGCGCATCTATCAGCCTCAGGGACTCAACTACGTCTGCCTTGCTGTTTCTGTAATCTATACCTGTAATCACCGGAAGAAACGGAGTCTTTTCCTCTTTAATTGTCTCCAATATATTCCCTCTCCCGTCCATGAGATACAGGCTGCCGTTGAAATTAAGAATTGCCTTTGCCGTTGTCTCTTCAATACTGACCATCAGGGTGTCCGGATACTGTTTTCTTAAAGACACCTCTTTGACCCATGGCTGTGTCCTGAGCGTCCGGTCAATATCCTTAAGAGAAACCCTTAACAGTCCCTTTGCAGTTTCAGAAGTCATTGCATCCCTAATATCAGTCTCCTCAATGTTTTCATTGCCTGTGACAATAATATTTCTTACCGGGAATACGCCGGTTGATAACCTTATTGTAAATACAATAACTGCAATAAAGGCAATCAGGGACACGGCTATCCCCCCCCGCTTGAAATACACCAGCAGTTTCTCGCCGCGGCGGTAAGCCGACTTGCCGCCCTTATTCTTTAGCCTCTTTAACTGCAATCCTGATTATCTCCTCTATTAAATCTTTAAAACTCATACCTGCCGACTGCGCTATCTTTGGAAGCAGGCTCGTGCCGGTCATACCCGGCAGGGTGTTTACCTCAAGGACATACGGAATTCCCTGAGCATCTATTTTTAAATCAACCCTCGTGGCTCCGGAACAGCGGAGCGCCGTATGCGCCTTAAGCGCAGTGTCCTTAGCCTTCTCAAATATTGCCTCATCAATACCCGGCGGGATTATATATTCAGTCAGACCTGATGTATATTTAGCCTCATAGTTATAGAATTCCAGCGAAGGCTTTACCTCAACTCCACCCAAAACCCTGCTTCCGAGTATCCCTATATGGACTTCCGGGCCTTTTATAAATTTTTCAATTATTGCGCGTTTGCCAAGCTGAAATGCCTTATCAAGAGCGCCCGTCAGGCTGTTCTCATCTTTTACCATGCTTATCCCTACGCTTGAGCCTTCTTCTACAGGCTTTACAACCCACGGCAGTGGAAAATCTATCAGTGAAAAATAATCATCAGCTTGTGACACACCTTTTCTTTTACCTGTAACTTGTGACTTGTAACTTGTAACTGTCTTAAACGGCGGAACCGGCAGTCCGTGATATGAGAATATTTTCTTTGAAGCCTCTTTATCCATTGCAATAGCGGATGCCATAATTCCTGAGCCTGTATAAGGAATGCCCATGACCTCAAGCATCCCCTGTATTGCCCCGTTTTCTCCTATGCCGCCGTGAAGCGCAAGAAAGACAAGCTTCACCTTTTCCTTCTTAAGCGTATTGACAATGTCTTTGTTTGTATCAATAGGGACTGAATTGTAGCCAAGCTCCTGCAGTGCCTGATATACCGCAAGCCCGCTCCTTACGGAAATATCCCTTTCTGATGAAAGTCCTCCCATCAGAATGCCGATTTTTTTTGTTGTAACAAGTTCTCCGGTCATAAATGTAATCACCTCACAAGTGTCATTCCCGCTTGTCGGGAATCCTTCTTAAAACAATGAACGATTCTGGACAAGCCAGAATGACAAAAAAAGAATCACTCAATTTAGGTTTAATCCTCCTTGCCTATAATTTTTATCTCAGGCTCAAGCATATTGCCGGTGTGCTCCCTGACTTTTTTTTTAACAATCTCCATAAGCTTAATAAAATCCCCGCATGAAGCCCTGTCCCTGTTAATAAAATAATTGGCATGGAGCATGCTCACCTCTACCCCACCTGTCTTCAACCCCTTGCATCCGGCTGCATCTATCAGCCTTCCGGCAGAGTCGCCGCCGGGGTTTTTAAAGACGCATCCTGCAGAGCGTTCACCGAGGGGCTGTGTCAGTTTTTTCTTTTTCAAAAATTCCCTTATGCGTCCTGTCACAGCCTCCGGATTGTCTTTTTTAAGCGCAATATTTGCGCTCAGGATTACCACATCATCAGAGATATTTGAACTCCTGTAGGAAAATTTCAGTTTATCTTTTCTTAATACTGTAATCTTCCCGTTCATATCCATTACCGTGACTGCCTCAATAACATCCTTGATTTCAGCGCCAAAGGAGCCTGCATTCATATAAACGGCTCCGCCAACGCTTCCTGGAATGCCGGCAAGCGCTTCAATGCCTGAATAACCTTTATTACCCGTGAAATTTATCAGAGCCGGAAGCGGTACGCCTGCCTCAACAAAAAGCCTCACCTTCCCGCCTTCATCCTGAATGACTTCAATTCTCTTAAATGCCTCCATGAAAACTACTATGCCCTCAATCCCGCCATCCCTCACAAGCAGGTTTGTCCCTGCTCCGAGCATAAAAACAGGCAGTTTCTGCGCCTTTGCGGCAACGAGAAGGTTTTTCAATGACAAAACATCCTCAGGAAACGCCAAAACATCAGCCGCGCCTCCTATTCTTAAAGACGTATGCGCCGACATAGGCTCGCCAAATTTGACTGTGCCTTTAAAATTCACCCTTTCAAGCGCCTTATTAAATTCTGTTAATGCTTCCATCATTGTTAATTGTTAATTGTTAATTGTTGCTTTTAATTTTAAAAACTCTTCCCCAATCTTCCATACATCCCCTGCGCCAAGCGTAAGCAGCATGTCTCCTGCCTTCAGCGTGCTTGCAAGATAACCTGCAATCTCAGCCCTGTCTTTTATGTATTCAATGTCACTGCCCGCCGCCTTTATGCCCTTAAATAAAAATTCCGAGTTTATGCCGTTCAGCGGCTTCTCGCCTGCAGCGTAAATATCCATCAGCACTGCCTTGTCCGCATCTTTAAAGGCCCTGCAAAATTCATTCAGCATATCCCTTGTCCTTGTATATCTGTGCGGCTGGAAAAGGACCACAAGCCTGCCTGAATTTGGAGTCTGACTTATTGCCTCCTTCGCTGCCCTGAGCGTTGCCATTATTTCCGTAGGGTGATGTCCGTAGTCGTCAAACACCCTTATTCCGGAGGCCTCGCCCTTAAATTCAAACCGTCTCTGCACGCCGCTGAAGTTCCCAAGCGACTTTCTTACCTTATTCATCTCAAGCCCAAGTTCACTTGCCACTGCAATAGCGGCAAGGCTGTTGCAAATGTTGTGAATGCCGGGAAGCGGGACAGTAAAACTGCCGAGGGACACACCCCTGAAAACCGCCTCAAATTTTGTCCTCAATCCCTCCATTCTTATATTCCTGCCAGTAAAGTCTGCCTGCTCATTTATGCCGTAAGTGCGGCAACTCCTCTGAACGCCGGGCAAAATTTCCCTTATGTATTCGTTGTCCAGGCAGAGGATTGAAACTCCGTAAAACGGCACCTTATTTATAAATGCGAGAAAGGCTGATTTTAATTCATCAATATTTTTGAAGAAATCCATGTGCTCTTTATCAATATTTGTAACTACAGCAACCGTCGGCGAGAGCTTAAGAAAGGACCCGTCGCTTTCATCCGCCTCTGCAACAAGAAATTCTCCCTGTCCGAGTTTTGCATTGCTTCCAATGCCTTTCAGCTTGCCTCCTATCACAACTGTCGGGTCCAGCCCGCCTGCGGCAAGCACGCTTGCTATCAGGGATGTGGTTGTGGTCTTTCCGTGCGCTCCTGCAATCAGCACACTTTGCTTGAGCCTTGCAATCTCGGCAAGCATCTCGGCCCTCGGTATGACCGGGATTGACTGTTTTTTTGCAGACAACACTTCCGGGTTATCCTGCGAAACTGCTGAAGACATGACAACAACATGAGCCCCGGAGACATTTTCAGCCTTATGCCCTATGGCTACATCAATGCCCAACGTCCTTAACCTCCTTATGGTCTCTGATTCCTTTACATCCGAGCCCCTGACCTTATAGCCGAGGTTCTTAAGGACCTCAGCAATGCCGCTCATTCCAATGCCGCCTATGCCCACAAAATACACTGTCTCAAATTTTTTATACACTACATCTAATCCCCTTTCACTGTTTACTGTTTACTGTTCACTGTTTACTGTCTTTTCCTTACCAATCCCATTGCGAGTTCAATAATCTTCTGCGCAGCATCAGCCCTTCCGAGCGTTCTGCTTACACGCTCCATCTCGCCTATGGCGTCCGGATTTTCAAACAGGTGTTTTATCAGTTCAGAAAGAGACTTGCCGTTAAGCTCCTTGTCAAGAATCATCTGTGCAGCGCCCATATCCCATAATTTTCTTGCGTTATGCTCCTGATGGTTATTGGCCGCATAGGGATATGGAATAAGGATGGCCGCCTTTCCGCATGCCGTAAGTTCGGCAAGTGTTGTTGCGCCTGCCCTTGATATCACAAGATCAGCCGCTGCATATGCATCTGCCATATTATGCGCAAAGGGGATAACAGTCCCTTTAAAGCCCCTCGTACGATAGAAATCACGCACGCCGTTAAAATCTCTTTCACCGGTCTGGTGCAAAAATTGAATTTTATCTTTAAACCCGTCAAGATATACCAGCGCCTCGCTTACCGCACGGTTGATGCTGCTTGCGCCCCTGCTGCCTCCAAAGACAAACACCGTAAAAAGCCCTTTATCAAGGCTGAAAAACTTATAGCCCCTTTCCCTGTCTCCTTTAAGTATCTCCTGCCTTATGGGATTGCCTGTAAGATATGTCTTATCTTTCGGAAAGAACCCGAGAGACTCCTGGTAAGTTGCGGTGACTGTATCAACGAATCTGCCAAGCATTCTGTTCGTAATTCCCGGCGCTGAGTTCTGCTCATGTATCATTGTAGGTATGCCCATCATGACTGCAGTTAAGACCGCCGCCCCTGAGCAGTAGCCTCCGACTCCCAGTACCATATCAGGCCTAATCTCTTTAAGAACTGCATAAGAATCCTTCAGCGACAGCGGGATCTTAGATGCAGCGCCGGCAGCCCTGAATATGTTCATGCCTGCAATGCCTTCCGCCCTTATTAATCTTATGTCAAAACCCTCCTTAGGGACTATGCTTGACTCTATTCCATGCGCAGTGCCTATAAAAACCACCTCTGTATTATCCTGTATTTCTTTAAAGGCCCTCGCAACTGCAATGCCCGGAAAAACATGCCCTCCTGTGCCGCCCCCTGCAATCACTATTTTCATCTCCTACTGTGTGTATCTCCCCCTCTCCCCGGTCCATCCTTTAGAGTTTACTGACCGTTGTATGCTTATCAGCACTCCGACAGCCATCATATTTACAAGAAGCGCCGAACCTCCATAACTTATAAAAGGCAGCGGAAGCCCCTTTGTAGGCATAAGACCTATTGCCACGGCAAAATTAATCAGCGCCTGACTCACTATCATTAAGGTTAGTCCCATTGCCAAATAATATCCAAAAGGATCTTCTGTCCGCTCGGCTATCTTTGTACCTTTTAGAAAAAACCAGATAAAAAGACCGAGTATGCAAGATACGCCAATCAGTCCCCATTCCTCCCCGATAAGAGAAAAGATAAAGTCCGTATGGAGTTCAGGCAGGTAAAACAGTTTCTGCTTACTTGCCCCGGGACCAACACCGGTAACCCCTCCCATGCCGAATGAAAGAAACGATTGCGAAAGCTGAAACCCCTTGCCGAGCGCATCCTTCCACGGGTCCCAGAAAATCATTACCCTGGCTCTCCTGTACGGGACTAACCATACAAATTTATAAAAAACTGCGGCAGCTGTGAGAATAAGCCCTGCAATATAATTCCATTTTAATCTTATCCCTCCGATAAATAAGAGGGTAATTGTAATTATGCTCAGGCTGATAATCGCTCCGAAATCCGGCTGTTTATATATAATCAATTGGAACACGCCGACAACTGTAAGCGGGATTATGAGCCCATATATGAGGCTCTTCATTTTTGATGCATACTTTTCAATATAATATGCCAGCGACAGAACCGTTGTGAACTTTACAAGCTCTGACGGCTGAAATGTTGAGGGCCATAACTTAATCCACCTCTTTGCGCCGCCTGCTTTAACGCCGATGCCCTGAACAAATACGAGAATAAGCAAACCAAGCGATACTGCAAGCAGAATGATAATAACCCACCGATTATTTAATTTACGGTAATCCAACTGCGCCAGAAAAAGCATTGCCGCCAGCCCAATCACAACAGTGAAAAGATGCATCCACAAATAGTGATATCCATTCCCATATTTTTCTTTTGATATCAAGCCGGTTGAGCTGAAAACCATTAACAACCCGACAAAAATAAGTATCCCAACCGGTATTAATATGCTGTGTGTTTTTTTCATTTCATTAATTTTTAATTTGTTTTACGGCCTCTTTAAACTTTCTCCCCTTATCCTCAAAATTTAAAAACATGTCAAAACTCGCGCATCCCGGAGACAGAAGCACAACATCTCCTTTGCGAGCCTTTGACATAGACTTCTCAACAGCATCATTAATATCAGCGGCAAACACCATGTCAGTTGCACCCTCTGCCGCCTTTGCAATCTTCTCTTTTGCCTCACCGATAAGGACCAGCGTCTTGACCCTTTTTGCAATCAAGTCCCTCAGTACGGTAAAATCTCCTGCCTTGTCCCTTCCACCCATTATCAGGATGATATTCTCAAAACTCTCCAGAGATTTAATAACAGCGCCTATGTTTGTCCCCTTTGAATCATTAATAAAACTAACTCCGTCAATCTCGCAGACAAATTCAAGCCTGTGCTCAAGCCCTGGAAAATCCATGAGCACGTCCCTGACGGCGTCTGCCGGGCAGCCGGATGCAAGCGCAACCAATGAGGCCGCCATCGCATTTTCAAGATTGTGAACACCTTTGATGCGAAAGGATGAAGGTTGGAGGTTGAAAATTGAAAGATGAAGGTTGAATTCAGGCAGGTTAAAATAAATTAATCCGTCTTTTAAATAAGCGCCTTCCACTTCTTTTTGCCGGCTGAAATAAAAAATCTTTGGTTTTTCACTTTTCACTTTTAACTTTTCACTTTCAACTTTCATTACCGCAGGATCATCGGCATTGAGAACCAGAAAATCCCCTGCTCCCTGATTCTCAAAAATCCTTGCCTTTGCATCTATGTATTCCTCTGCCGTGTGATACCTGTCCATATGGTCAGGGGTTATATTAAGAATTGCGGCCGCCTTTGGCCTAAACTCCTCTATTGACTCAAGCTGAAAACTGGAAACTTCGGCAACAATGAACTCAGGCAAGGCATCAGGCAAAAAACGCAACGGGTCTTTTTCTTTACTATTCACTGTCAACTGTTCACTGTTCACTGTCTTTAATATTTCTTCCGTCAATGCATTCCCGATATTGCCGCCGAGCAGGGTCTTAAAACCTGCCCGCTTAAGCATCAGGTCCACAAGAGTAGTGACTGTTGACTTTCCGTTTGTTCCGGTAACGGCAATAAAAGGGATTAGGGGTTGGGGGTTGGGGGTTGGTAACACGTTAAGAGATTGCTTTTGTACTTGCCCCCAATCCCCAATCCCTAATCCCTGTATAACTTTGTAAGCAAGCTCAAGTTCGCCGATTACAGGCACGCCTTTTATTCTTGCACGCATAAGCGGAGGGATACCAAGAGACACGCCGGGACTTACAACAATAATATCTGCCTTGTTAAAGAGTTCTTCGGAGTGCTCTCCGGCGGCAACTTCAACAGAAAGCGGCAGAAGCTTAATGGTCTCCTTCAGGGAATCATAAGGCTTTATATCTGTTATCCAAACCCTTGCGCCAAGTAAGACAAGTATATTCACTGCGCCGGCGCCGCTTCTGGCCAGGCCGACTACAAGTACGTTTTTATCCTTAAATGTTCTGGTTCTTTCCTTCTCCTGCAACCTTTGTCCCTTTTGTTTTTACTAAATGTCTTTTATGTTTTTTGCCTTTACCTTTAGATACGGCTTTGGGCGGCAACTTCGATTTAATTTTTTTGATATTGGTATCCCGCGAGGTAATATAAATAACAGGCTCTTCCTGCATATTGGATATCCTGGACCCTTTTCCAAAAAGCATTTCAGACTGGGACCAGAGGGCAGGCCTGCTCGGCGCGCCGAGAACGCTGATTATAATTTCCTTATTTTCCTTGTTTGACGCCCCGACAAAACAGTGCCTTGCCGTACGGGTAAAACCTGTCTTGCCTCCCTGAAAATCATCATCCGCCCACAAAAGTCTGTTTGTATTCCTGACAAAAATTTTTCTTCCGCCCTCAGTGCTTATCTCTCTGACTTTTGTTGTAAGGATTTCTTTTATGACAGGAATTCTTATGGCATACTGCATTATCTTTGCGAGATCGGAAACAGTTGAGTATTGCCCCTTCCCCGGAAGACCGTTTGCATTTATATATTTTGTATTGGCTGCGCCTATCTCAAGAGCCTTTTGGTTCATCAGCTTCACAAACTTCAGCTCACTGCCGGCAGCAGCCTCTGCCAGTGCAGTTGCCGCGTCATTAGCCGATTCCATCAGAGCGGCATAGAGCAGTTCCCTGATTTTTATTCTGTCGCCTTTTTTCAGGTTTGTTTTTGACGGCTGCTGGTTTGCCGCCCTGCTCGTAATTGTCGTTACACTGTCCAGATCTACGTTTTCAGCGACAACAATGGCAGTCATTATTTTTATGGTGCTTGCGGCAGGTTGCTTTAAATCAGGGTTTTTGGCAAAAAGAACCCTGCCGTTTGATGCATCCATAATAAGCGCGGAGCGGGCGCTGACGTCGTCAGCATAAGCAACGGTGAACAGTGAACAGTGAACAGTGAACAGTAAAACGGCAGTAATCAGTGAACGGTGAACAGTGAACGGTAAACAAAAAATTTGAAATTTGAAATTTGAAATTTGAAATTTTCTCATTGTTACCTCACCTTTAAAGTCGTAAGGCTTAAGAGTGCAAGTATGATTCCCACAATCCAAAACCTTACTATGACCTTGGGTTCAGGCCATCCTTTGAGTTCAAAATGATGATGTATCGGAGCCATTTTTAATATGCGCCTTCCGGTAAATTTAAAGGATGCAACCTGGAGTATTACCGAGAGCGCCTCAATGACAAAAATGCCTCCAACCAGCGCCAGAACTATTTCTTGTTTTGTTATCACTGCAAGCGTACCCAGCGCCCCTCCGAGCCCTAAAGAGCCGACATCGCCCATGAAGACCTCCGCAGGGTAGCTGTTGTACCAGAGGAAACCAAGCGCTGCGCCAAACATGGCGCCGCAGAAAACTGTAAGCTCTCCTATCCCAGGCAGATAAAGGACATGCAGATACTGTGCAAACCCTGAGTGTCCCGATATATACACCAGCGCGCCGTTGGCAAGCGCCGCAATGCCTATCAGTCCGATTGCAAGCCCGTCTATCCCGTCGGTAAGATTAACCGCATTGGAAGAGCCGACTATCATAAAAACAGAAAACGGTATGTAGAACCAGCCCATGTCTATCAGCCATTTTTTAAAAAAAGGTATGCTGAGAGTTGATGCAAACTGATCCTTTGGGTCATGATAAAGTATCATGCCGATTGCCAGCGCAATAGCTATCTGGGCGCCGAACTTATACCACGCCCTTAAGCCTTTTGAGTTCTGCCTTGTAATCTTAAGGTAATCGTCCGCAAAACCGACAAGCCCGAATCCTGCAGTCGTAACAAGCATTATCCAGACATATTTATTCGTCAGATCGCCCCACATCAGCACGCTGATAATTATTGATGACAGTATCAAGACGCCGCCCATTGTCGGCGTCCCTGTTTTAGTAAGATGACTTTTCGGCCCGTCATCCCTTATATATTGCGTAACACTGAACTTCTTCAGTCTTTCTATCACGCCGGGCGCAAAAATAAAACTCAGGGAAAGCGCAGTAATCACGCAAAGCGTAGTCCTGAATGTAATGTAACGGAAGAGATTAAACGGCGAAAACCAATCATGCATGCCGTAAAAAAGGGCGGCTAACATTCCGTTTCCCTCCCTCTGATTTTCTCTACTATCTTCTCCATGGTCATTGAACGGGAGCCTTTCACAAGCACTGTATCGCCCTGCCTAATAATATCAAGAATTCCCTGTCTTGCATCTGATACCTCATTAAATTTATAAATTTCAGGGGTCAGAATCTTCCGGCCGTTCCTCTGCCTTTGACCTTCCTCTGCAGCAAGGCTCATCATTTTCCCGACTGCGACAAACACATCAATACCCGCCGCCGTTACCTCACCGCCGATTGTCCTGTGAAGCTCCCCTGAGAACTCACCCAATTCATTCATATCACCCAATACCGCAACCAGCCTCCCGCCGCCCTTAAAACTGCCAAGTCCTTTTATCGCCTCTTTCATTGACTGCGGATTTGCATTGTAAGAATCATTTATCAGCGTAACGCCGCCGCTTTTTATGACCTCAAACCTTGAAGAAAAGGCCCTGTATTTCTCAAGCGCTGTTTTTATTTCCCCGGCTGTCATGCCGAGGGAATAGCAAACGGCGGATGCCGCAAGGGCGTTATATATGTTAAAAACACCGTGGGTATGAAGATGGACCTTAACTCTTGCGTTCTCCCTGATTGCCAGCGTGAACCGGCTTCCAGTGTCCTGAACTGCAACGTTCTCCGCCCTTACGTGAGCGTCATTGTTTATTGAAAATGTAACCATTCTGCCCTTAAAGCCTTTTACACCCTGCATCAGAAAATCATCATCTGCATTAAGGACTGCTGTCTGAATGCCGTCAAGGATTTCAAGCTTTGCGCTCCTTACTGCCTCAAGACTGCCGAGCCTTCCGATATGTGCAGGCCCTATATTTGTAATTACGCCGTATGCAGGCGTCATCATTTCACAAAGCTGTCTTATTTCGCCCGGTGCGTTCATCCCGAATTCAAGAACAGCCGCCTCGTCATCGGGCTCAATCTTCATAAAACTAAGCGGCACTCCGATATGGTTGTTTAAATTCCCCTCATTCTTAAGCACGCGGTAACGGCTTGAAAGAATCCTGTATATCATTTCCTTTGTCGTAGTTTTACCGTTGCTTCCCGTGACTGCAATCACCGGCAGGTCCCGCCTTATCCTTAAGAAATGCGCTGAATCCTGAAGCGCCTTCAGTGTATCCTCAACCGCAATTATCGTGAATCGCGGGTTCTGCCTGCCGCCTGCCAGTCCGGTAGGCAGGTCTGACAAGTCTTGAATCTTGAATCGCGTATTTCTGTCTACAACAGCGCCTCCTGCGCCTTTTAAAACAACATCAGGGAGAAAATCATGACCGTCAAATTTCGGGCCCTTAAGCGCAAAAAACAATTCGCCCTTATTGATTGTCCTTGAGTCAATAGATGCGCCTGTAAATGAACCAGTGCCCCCTGAAATCAATCTTCCCCCCGTGGCCTCTATAATATCATCTACTGTTAACATTGCCATATCTACGTAAGCAATGTTCGTCTTTTCGTCATTGATCCGAAAATACCGTTAAACCTGTCCTTCCCCGATTTAATCGGGGAATCCATTTCCTTAAAAAAGACTCTGGATTCCCCGGTCAAGCCGGAGAATGACAAACCCAACAACAACGAATAGGACGTTATTAGTACAGTTTTCAATAGTCCTCTCATTTTAATTATTAATTGCGTCTTTTATAGCCTCCCTGTCGCTGAAAGGGCGGCGTATGCCGTTTATTTCCTGATAATCCTCATGCCCTTTACCCGCAACAAGCAGGGTGTCGCCTTGTTCCGTCATTGATACCGCCCGGATTATCGCCTCTGCCCTGTCCGGCAAAATCATGT
>JACRGX010000018.1 GCA_016212185.1 Nitrospirota bacterium | reverse complement strand
CGCTTCAGTTTCATCCTGAGGTTGTGCATACTGCAAATGGTACAAAAATTTTAAAAAATTTCGTGTTCAACATCTGTAAGTGCAAACCAAAATGGACGATGAAGTCTTTTATTGACACAGCGACAAATGAAACAAAGGAAAAGGCGGGCAGAAGCGGCGTTGTGTGCGCCATAAGCGGAGGAGTTGATTCAGCGGTTACTGCCGTGCTGATGCATAGGGCCATAGGGAAACAGCTTGCCTGTATTTTTGTTGATAATGGAGTTTTGCGGGAGGGGGAGGCAAAAAAGGTTGAGGATACCCTGAGAAAGCATTTTCACATGAACATAATTACAGTTGATGCATCCAAAAGATTTTTGAGAAAACTCAAGGGCGTCGCAGACCCCGAGAGAAAAAGAAAAATTATAGGCAATGAGTTCATAAGGGTTTTTGAGGAACAGGCAAAAAAATTAAAGGGTGTGAAATTCCTTGCTCAGGGGACCTTGTACCCCGATGTCATAGAAAGCACATCATTTAAAGGCCCTTCAGCTACCATTAAGAGCCATCATAATGTCGGCGGGCTTTTAAAGGATATGAAGCTTAAGCTTATTGAACCGCTCAGGGAGCTTTTTAAAGACGAAGTGAGGGTACTGGGCAGAGAGCTCGGCATGCCTGACGAGATATTAAGCCGTCATCCGTTCCCCGGTCCGGGCCTTGCAATAAGGATTATCGGCGAGGTTACGCCTGAGAGGTGCGGCATATTGAGGAAAGCGGATGTGATAGTGCTTGAAGAAATAAAAAAGGCAGAACTTTATACGGAATTGTGGCAGGCCTTTGCAGTCCTGCTTCCTGTAAAGACAGTCGGTGTAATGGGCGATGAACGGACCTATGAAAATGTCATTGCAGTAAGGGCGGTGAAGAGCCTTGACGGCATGACCGCTGACTGGGCAAAACTGCCTTATGAAGTTTTAGAAACCATTTCAAACAGGATAATAAACGAGGTTAAGGGTATAAACAGGGTTGTCTTTGACATAAGTTCAAAACCGCCCAGCACTATTGAATGGGAATAAAAAAATTTAATTATCTTATTGCAAATATTCCCTTGACACCCTGAGTATTTTTGGGTTTATAATAGGCAACTACAAAAAAAGAAATTTACCACAGAGGTCACTGAGAATTTTTTATTGCAAAATTATCAATTATCATTTCAAAATGCAAATTTTAAATGTTAAATTTGCAATGACAAATTTACAATGAATATTTTAATAAAGACAGGAGGTTCTGAATGAGATTAATATTATTTTCTTTGCTAACTGTTTTTGCAGTTTTTGTTTCCCATCCTGCATTTGCTGGAACTGCAGCGACCATTGATGAACTTGTGGCGCCTTATGATTCGTCAAAATGCGGTGAATGCCATGACGACATCCACAAAGATTGGGCTGGTTCATGGCATGGCAAATCAATTGTAGACCCGCGCGTTCTGAAGACTTTTAAAACCTTTATTTTGAGCGGGCTTGATAAATCAAAGGCAGCCAGAAAAGATCTGAAGGATGTCTGCCTCGGCTGCCATGCCCCGCAGATAAGGGATGCCTCGGATGAACTTGTCGTAAAAATTTCAGATATGATAATAACTGCTGTGGATGACAAGAACGAGGCAAAAAGAGAAGCGGCGAAGAAAGAACTTGCTAAACTTAATATTAATTGCATAGCATGTCATAACTTATATGCGGTTCCTGATGGCAATCCTCAACCAAAAACTATCTATGGGACAGGGAAGGCTCAGGACACTACTCCTCACAAGGATGAGATTGGATTTAACTCGGTAAAATCTGAATATTTTAAGACATCCAAGTTCTGCGGTAAATGTCACGGCTGTGAACTGCCTTCAAAGGAATGTCCGACAATATACTCAAGCTACGAAGAGCATTATCTGATGCATGGCGGTAAGGAAACCTGTCAGGGCTGTCACATGAAGGAAGCAAGCCATAAGTTCCCGGGCATTTACGAAAAGGATTTTGCAAAAGATGCTGTTGAAATTAATATTTCGGCAAGTCCTACGGAATATGTTTATCACCTTGAAAACAGAATAGTACCGGGGCTTGTCATGAATATTAAGCTGACAAACCACTCAGGGCACGGAATACCCCATGGCTGAATATACTTCCCAAAAACGGCACTGGAAGTGACCGTGAAAGACCAGAGCGGCAAACAGGTATTTTCCAAGACCAGGGAATATGAAGTCTATGATTTTCATTTCAAGCACAACAAGGAAGGTTATCTCGGGCTTAACAACTGGGATATAACTGCGATGGATCACGTATATGACGCCCTTGAACCTGGAAAGACTGAATCGTTTACCTATGTAATTCCTCTTACCGAGGGCACAAAATCAGTTGACATAGACGCGAGTTTTGTATATAAATATGAGTCAGGCCAAGCTGCTGTTGTGAAAAAAGAAACTAAAAAGGTTGAATTTACTAAATAAACAGGCATCAGGACCCCGGCCTTTTCCATGCCGGAGCCTGTGTCTGAATTACAGTATTGACAAAAATAAATGCATTTTAGTATTCTTAAGGTAAGTTAATTCTTCTTTTTGCTTTAAACAAATCCCATTTTTTTATTGAAAGGTAAAACCTCACAACAAATCATTGACCGGGAAGTATATTTTTATTCTTAATGAATAAATTTCTCCGCTCTACCCTATGGATTGTAGACGAGTCGCAGACAAGGAAAAAAGAAAATATCGGAGATTCGTTCCGAACAAATCTGATTAGGCACAATCAAAACTAAGGAGCAGGTATGAACATTTCAGAATTAAAAGAAAAAACAATTGACGAGCTTACTAAAATGGCGCGTGAACTCAGCGTGGACGGCGCAAGAGGGCTCAGAAAACAGGACCTGATTTTTGCGATACTCCAGGCGCAGACTGAAAAGACAGGGCTGATATTCGGAGAGGGCGTGCTTGAGATTCTACCCGACGGCTTTGGCTTCCTCCGCTCCCTTGATTACAGCTACCTGCCCGGTCCGGACGATATATATGTTTCGCCTTCGCAGATAAGGCGGTTTAATCTGAGGACCGGCGATCTCGTAACAGGTCAGATTAGACCCCCAAAGGAAAGCGAGCGTTACTTTGCCCTGCTTAAGGTTGAAGCCATAAATCACGAATCCCCGGAGGAAAATGTTGACAGGCCGCTTTTTGATAATCTTGTCCCATATTATCCCACTAAACGCCTTAAACTTGAATACGAAAAAGAAGATTATTCCACAAGGGTCATGGATTTAATTACGCCAATCGGCATGGGGCAGAGGGGCATGATTGTCGCGGCGCCGAGGACAGGCAAGACGATGCTCCTCCAATCCATTGCAAAGGCGGTAAAGAAAAATCATGCTGACGTGCACCTGATAATACTTCTGATTGATGAAAGACCGGAGGAAGTCACTGACTGGAAAAGGCAGGTGCCCGGCGCTGAAATAATAAGCTCAACCTTTGACGAGCCGCCTCATAGGCACTGTCAGGTGTCTGAGATGGTTATTGACAGGGCCAAGAGGCTTGTTGAGACAAGAAGGGATGTGGTAATCCTTCTTGACTCAATGACACGTCTTGCAAGGGCGTATAATGCGGTTATCCCTGCAAGCGGAAAAGTTCTGTCCGGCGGTCTTGACTCCAATGCCCTTCAGAAGCCTAAGAGATTTTTCGGAACCGCAAGAAATATTGAAGACGGCGGGAGCCTTACGATCCTTGCGACCGCGCTTGTTGACACGGGAAGCAGGATGGATGACGTCATATTTGAAGAATTCAAAGGCACGGGCAATATGGAGCTTCACCTTGACAGAAAACTCGTGGACAAGAGAATATTCCCGACCATTGACATAAACGGCTCAGGCACGAGGAAAGAAGAGCTTCTTGTTGAGAAAGAAGTCCTTAACAAGATGTGGATTATAAGAAAGGTGCTTACCCCTCTCAGCACTGTTGAGAGCATGGAATTCCTCCTTGGAAAACTTACCGGCACAAAGAGCAATAAAGAGTTTCTGGATATGATGAATAAATAGTGCAAAAAATAATGTCAAATGTCAAAGCTCAAAGATCAAATAAAATCCAAAGTTCAAATATAATGAATAGGGGCATAATATTTTTTTGACAATGTTTTGACATTTGGACTTTGATATTTGTGCTTGTAGTATTTTTATACCGGGCAGATTATTTTGTTTAGTGCCTCTGTAAGCTTGAGGTTCTCCGAATAATCAACAGGGCAGTCAATTACCGCAGGCGCTTTTTGCAGCAATGCATCTTTCAGAATTGGAGCAAGTTCATCTTCACTTTTTACTCTGTACCCTTTTGCGCCGAAGGACTCTGCAAATTTAACAAAATCAGGATTTCCAAAGCGGCAGCCGAACTCTTTCCCGAATTTATTTATCTGCTTCCATGCGATAAGCCCGTAGCCTCCGTCATTTAGTATAAGGCACACGATAGGCAGGTTCAGCCTTACCGCTGTCTCAATCTCCTGAGCGCTCATCATAAATCCTCCGTCCCCACAGACTGCAAGAATCTTTTTCCTGGGATAAAGCATCTTTGCCGTTATTGCAGAGGGGAGCGCAAAACCCATAGACGAATAGCCGTTTGAAATTATTGCCGTGTTCGGTTCATAGACAGGATAAAACCTTGCAATCCATATCTTGTGCGCGCCGACGTCGCTTATCAGAATATCATCTCTTCCGAGACTGCTCCTGATTTCTCGGATAATTTTAAGGGGTTTCAGGGGAAACCCTTTGGAGGAAAAATCAAAAGAAAAGTTGATAATCTCTTTCAGTTTTTTGTCATAAACATAGTCTTTCTGAAAATCCGCGTGTTCTGTCAGCATCCTGAGGGTGGAAGCGATGTCTCCTGTAAGTTCAATAGCCTCATAATGCGCATCAACATCTGCAGGGGTAAAATCTATATGTATTATTTTTTTATCCCTGTTTGGATTAAAATATTTTGCGCTGCATTCAACCGGGTCGTAGCCGACGGCAATAATAAGGTCGGCCCTGTCAAAACCGCATGAGACGTAATCCCTCAACTGCAGGCCGTATGCCGAGAGGAAAAACTCGCTGTCTGCAGGTATTGCTCCTACACCCATAAATGACGCTGCAACCGGTATGCGGACTTTTTCAACGAACTGTCTTAAAATTTCAGATGCTTTTCCCCTTAACACACTGTTTCCTGCGAGGATTACCGGATATGTTGCCTCTTTAATTGCCTGCACAGCATTATGTATTAATGAAGGTTCAGGTTCAGGATAATTTATTTTCAGGGGCGGTATCGGCGTATCAGAGGTATTTTCCACTGCAACATCCTCCGGGAGTTCTATGTGCGTTGGTCCGGGTTTTTCCACTGCCGACAGCCTGAATGCCTTTCTAATAATCTCCGGGATGACTGAGGCCCTCTCAATTCTTGCATTCCATTTGGTTACAGGTTTAAATATTGAAACTATGTCAACGTACTGATGCGATTCCTTATGAAGTTTTGGTAAATCCAACTGTCCTGTAATGGCAACTACCGGAGAGCGGTCAAGATATGCGTCTGCAATGCCGGTAATGAGATTGGTGGCCCCGGGTCCAAGGGTGGCAAGGCAGACACCCGGATGTCCTGTCAGCCTTCCCCAGGCATTTGCCATGAATGCGGCGCCCTGTTCATGTCGTACCGGAATGAAATTAATTGATGAATTGCTTAATGCGTAGAGGAGATCAATGTTTTCTTCGCCGGGAATGCCGAAGATATGGGTGACGCCTTCTGCTTCAAGGCATTTTACCAATAATTCAGATGCATTCATCTATTAACCTCAAGGGGATTGTTTATAAGGTATTTTACATCAATTCCCTGAAATCGTGTATTACTGAAAATTCCTGCGATTTTTTCGGCTCTGCCATTGAATTTGCCGTGGCCTTTAAAAGCAGATATTTAATACCGTATGCTTTTGCGGTTATCAGGACATCCTCTGTGTCATCAATAAAAAGCGTTTTTTCTTTATCAAATTTTAAAATCTTCTGCGCCTTATGCCAGAACTCAATATCCTCTTTCGGATAGCCTGCATCAAAGGAGCAGAGCACAGAATCAAAGTATTTGCCTATCTGTGTTTTTTTAAATTTTATATTGACGGTTTTATAATGGGCATTTGTCACAAGGAATATTTTTTTCCTGTGTTTTCTTAACATCTTTAAAAAATCTATAACATGAGGGTGCACCTCAATAAGGTGCCTTATCTGCTCCTTTAACGCAGGGATGTCAAGGTGAAGCTCCCTGGACCAGAAATCTATGTCGCACCAGTTCAGCGTCTTTTCATGCGATTTGTAAGTCTTGTAAAGCAGGTCCTTTGCCGCGCCAAAGGTCATGTTGTGCTTTTCAGCATATTTTTCCGGCACGAGATGACCCCAGAAATAATCATCAAAATAAAGGTCCAGCAAGGTGCCGTCCATGTCAAGCAGGACATATTTAATGTTTTTTAAAGGGATGGTCTTGGGCATTTTTTGTAAAATATTTTAACATTTTTTGTTTGAAATCAGTTATTCTATTGCTTAATCTTATATAAAAGAATATAATTTTTTCATATTCTTTTAAACTAAAAACTGGGGAGTGCAATGCACGGGATTATTTTTCTGGAACTGCAAAAATATGTTACTGCTATGCTCGGCAATGACGCATGGAATCAGTTGATGAATAAAGCAGGAATTAAACAGAAAATATATCTGTGCAGTGATGCATATCCCGATCAGGAGATAATTGCGCTTGTTAGTGCTTTTTCAAAGGGCACCGGTGAATCAGCAACTGCCCTGCTTGAAGATTTCGGCAAATTTATCGTGCCGGCGCTTTTTAAGATGTACAGGGTTTTAATCAAGCCTGAATGGAAGACCCTTGATGTAATAGAGCATGCTGAGGGAACTATTCACAAGGTGGTGCGCATTAGAAATGCCGGTGCGCATCCCCCTGCGCTTAAATGCACCCGCCTGAGTCCCGGAGAGGTTGTTATAAACTACAACTCGCCCCGTAAGCTGTGCGCGTTGGCAAAGGGTATCGCGCAAGGGATCGCCGCTTACTTTAATGAACGGATTAGTATTAATGAAAAGACCTGCATGCTTAAAAATGCTGACAGCTGCAGTATATCTATAAAACTGGAAAAACACTGAAACTATTTTCATCATTGCTTTTAGTCTGCAGGTATAGATATCTTCAAAATCTTTAGAACGCAACAGGATTATTAAATATCATGTTGCAAACTTTAGAGTTTTATCTTTAAACCGACATCCCTAAAAGGCAACATGACATTTTGCGGTGTTGCTCTAAAGTTTTTTCAGATACCCATACCTGCTGAATTAAGCACTTATTCATACGCATAGGACAGCAGGGATGGATGCCTGAGAAATTTCAGGGCAGTACATTAGAGTCATGCTGCCTTTATAAATAGCCTTGCGG
>JACRGX010000017.1 GCA_016212185.1 Nitrospirota bacterium | reverse complement strand
GCTCTCTGTCCAGCAAAAAAAGAGATGCGGACTCAGCCTCAAGCAGATTTTTGAGGCTAAGAAGCGTTTCATTTAAAATATTTTTAGGAAGTTCCGATAGATTCAGCTTTGTCATTTTATCCCCCTTTAAATGACGCCGTTCTGTCAAAAGTTTTTGCTTTAAATTCTTTTATCTTCTTTATTTTTAAAGAGTTTTGATAAAAAGACTTGTCTCCCCCTAAAAAATGGTTATTGTAGTCAATTAAGGAGGATAAATCTCATGAATCAAATCTCTCGTTTTGTTATCTGGATCTGCTCAAGGTTTAACCGTGAACAGATCGAAATGATCGTCAAAGAGCTCTCAAGTGTTCTTAAAAATCGCGCTAACTTACCGTCTAAACCAAAGAACACTTTTAAAGAACAACACCCGAATTACCGGGATTTTTACGTCGATAAAACTCCGCCCTTAACCGACAACGTTAAAAAAAAGCCCAAAATCTAGATTACAAGATTCTTTTAAATGCTTATCAGGCTAAACACGGTAAGGCGCTTAAACCTGTTAAAATACAACACGGACAGCCTGTACCCGAAAAAGAATCCTGTCCGTTCTGCCAGGCGCCTCATACGTATCTGTATTACAACAACGGCCGTCAAAGAACACAATTACGCTGCAAAATCTGCTCGTCTAACTTCCATACGGAAAAACGATTCAGGACAGCTCTAAAAGCCAAATACTTCTGCCCCTATTGTTCGGGCGCCATGTTCCGCTGGAAAACCCGCGTTGACGTCGTTATCTATAAATGCTCCAACGACAACTGCCCTCACCGTATTCGCGCTATCAAAAAACTCAATGAATCAGAAAATACCGTCCGCAGAACAAAATCATCTCAATTCAAGCTATGCTACACCTATCGCGAATATCTTTTTAAACCCGGCGAACTTACACATTCAAGTCCGATAAAACCTAAGATCGACATAACAAAGATCCATAACTCCGATAATATCTTAGGCCTTATACTGTCTTTTTACGTCTCATTCGCCGTCAGCGCCAGAAAAACAGCCTTTATCTTACGATGGATCTTTAATATTAACGTCTCTTATCAAACCGTCTTAAACTACGCCGAAGCCGCTTCATTCCATTGCCACGCTTTTAATATGCAGTTTAAAGGCCCTATTGATGACATCTCAGCCGGGGATGAGACGTATATCAAAATCTCAGGACAAGACGCTTTTGTATTTTTATTCATATCGTCAAAAAACCATAAGATCACGGCTTATCATTTAGCTCATTCCCGCAAAACCCTGCCTGCTGCCATTGCAATGTCTGAGGCTATACGTACAGCAGAGCCCGAACAAAAACTTACGCTGATAACGGATGCCAATCCTTCTTATTCCGCAGGCATTATGTTCTTGAACTCACGGCGTCCTGAAGAATTACCGCCCATTGAACATCGCCAGGTAGTCGGCTTGCAAAACCTTGACGAAGAATCAACGACTTATAGGCCGTTTAAACAGCTCATTGAACGCCTCAACAGGACATTCAAATTCCACGTTCGCCCATCGCATGGCTTTAAATCAAACAACGGCGCTATGGCGCTTATCGCGCTCTTTGCGACTCACTACAACTTCTTGCGGCCGCATATGGCATTAGGCTATAGAACACCCGTTGAGATACCAAACCTTAACGCTATCTCGACCATCCAAGGCAAGTGGTCCAAAATCCTGTCTATGGCTTCTTGATCCGCTCAACAAAGCCCAACGAAGCCCGACAACTTATTTTAAAGAACAATAGCGCATTATTTAAAAGCATCCCTACGGATGTGTCATTGCGAGCGATTTTTGCGAAGCCTGACTGCCCTGACTGCCGTTAGGCAGGCGTCAGGCAGGAAATCTTTTAAAAGACTGCTTCGTCGCTACACTCCTCGCCAGAGTTCGTCGAAGTCTGACGACTCGCAGTGACACAATTACTTCCAAGAACTAAACTGCTACAAAAAATCTTCATATCAAATACCCTTGCCCTGCTTATTCTTCATAAAACTTTTGACAGTATC
>JACRGX010000016.1 GCA_016212185.1 Nitrospirota bacterium | reverse complement strand
TCGGAGTGCCTCCGAAGATTTTTATGCCGCCCCTTGAGAGGCGCTTTACATATCTATCCCAGAATTCTATGTTCTCGCGTATAACCTGCGCGTCAGCACGCGTATAGGTCTTGCCGCTAATTGAAAAGGACTGCCCCTTGGCAACAGCCTCATCGGCGGTGAGCCATGTGGAGAGATGGGTTTCGGCTTCTGTAAGCGTTATCCCCGCCATACAAGCTCCAAAAGAAAAAGCCCGCAACCGCCGTCCGGACGGTTACGGGCCTTTAAAGATGCTCCTCCGGTTCATGAGGCCGGGGACCTTAGAATTGTATATATTTTACTTGAAGATTATGATAAATGATAGGCACGGATGTCCGCAGATGTCCACGAATGTCTTGTGGTTTAAGAGTTCAGATAATACGAATGTGAAATTCTAATATTATGATAAAAAAGTTTAGTGGCGACTTTTTAGCGATTTAAGAGAATCCAAGGGGTACCATCCTTGGGTTGGGTGACGATTCATATCGTTTAAGTAAGTTTCGTAGGAAGGGCTACGCCCATCTTGAAAGAAAGCCAGAGTCTAAGTAAATGGTGGGTGGAGCCACCCGTGAACTACTGAACTTAAATAATTATGCATGCGGAACTTGATAGAAATGAGATTTTAAAAGCAATCGGAAGAGAGTTATATGTTCAGGAAAAACGTATTGAATTAAGGGTTTTCAAACGACAACGTGAGGAAAGGCTTTGGCGGCTTACGGTAGAGCGAACAGAAGATTTTTCCCAATTAGATGAAAACTTGGAAGGTGCTGATGCATGGTGGCCGGAGCCTGAAAAGGGAATAGCAGATGTCCTTGCTGTTATTCCCGAAGAAGAGCAGATAATCCTCAGATACGCATCAACTACCCCTCCTGACACAAATCAAAAAATATTCATATACCCTCCCAGCTTTCTTGAGTCCCTGAGAAACGCTTGGAATGACCTCGATTGGTATAATCAAATATGTAGAAAATATGAGCTACTTCTAAGCCATTCTTTCCAATCGAATATTTCTCCCTTCTTTAAAGATGCATTTACATTCAGACTAAAATGGCTGCGCGATGCTCAGCGGGGATCCTTTAGGCTTCTGGATTATTCATGCGGATTCCTTTGGGGCCCTCCTGGGACAGGTAAGACGACCACTCTCGGAGTCCTTCTTTCTGAATACCTTTTAAAATTTCCGGATAACAAAATACTTCTTCTTTCTACCACCAATGTGGCCGTTGATGAAGCATTGACCTCTATTGACAAGGCCCTTGAAAAGGCTCAAAGACATATTCCCGATGCGTTATCCCTTAGAAACAAAATCAAAAGAATTGGGGCACATTTCAGGCCTGAGTACTATGCCGGGAGAAATCATCTTTTACCTGCATCTGATGAACGGATTTTAGAGGAGCTTATAAAGCATGAGAGCTTGAAACCAAACCCAGAGGACGCACAAAAATATGCTGCCTGGAAAGAAAAAAAGGAATTTTTTCAGAAACAGATGAAGCGCAAGGCCCGCGAAGTAATAAAAAACTCCAGCCTTTGTGCATTAACATCCACAAGGGCGCTTTTTCAACTGGACATACTGAGGGAATTTTATCCTTTTGATCTTATAGTTTTTGATGAGTCAAGCCAGATGAGCAAAGCTCATGCCTTGGCGATTGCGCCTCTAGGTAAGAGTGCTATTTTCGCGGGCGATCCAAAACAGCTCTCGCCTATTGTAAAGGCCACTCAGCCAGATGTGCTGAAATGGCTTGGTGAATCCATATTCCTGTATATGCGGGATGATTTAAACAACACTGTCATGCTTACTGAACAATCAAGGATGGTGGTACCTATATGCAAAATAGTGAGTAACGTATTCTATAACCGTAAACTTGTTGTAGCAATGGATAAAATTAGCGACCCTGCTTGGCGAAAGGAACGCCAAATTTCTGCATTACCTAATATAAAGCCAGTCACCTTAACACCAGTTGATGCAGAAGGCACTTGGTCTCAAAAGTATGGTGGTTTTATAAGGTTCGATTCTGCAAAAAAGGCTGTTGAGGCTGTCGCTTTGATGATAGGAAAAGGTGTTGAACCCTCCAAGATTGCCATATTAACACCCTTTCGAGCCCAGAGGAGGCTCATACGTGTAATGCTCAGAAACCATAATGTAACAAGAGTCCTTGCTTCAACCGTCCACAGGGTTCAGGGCAGCGAACGGCATGTCATTATTTTTGACCCAGTATGCGGCTCAAGCGATTTCTTGTCGGACGATAATGGGATGAGGCTTATAAATGTGGCCATCAGCCGGGCCATGGCCCTTTTAATCATATTGTTATCAGAGGGCGACAAGACCAACGAAGTCTTTAATCAAATTTCTAAAATGATTACGCACTCTGAGATTTCAGAAAGTCCAATACCTTTAAGTGAAGTGGTCTTAACGAATGGTTTTCCTGAAAACTTTATCGGCAAATTTGTCGAGTTCCCTATAGGTATATGCAAAATAATCGGCCTTGAGCGGGAAGGCAATGACCCTAAAGTTAAGGTTCTTGATATTGAATCAGGAAGAGAGAGAAAATTTAGTATCCGTATCCTAAAAGAAAAGGTCGTATAGGGAATTCATTGCCATATCATCGCCAGCTTCGTAGATACTGTCTTATGTTTTACATGTAGTTTTATTAAGTGGTTTTGTTCACAGACCAATGAGTTCTTGTAATTCTCAATAACAGCCAACTCTATCAGAAGTTTCATCAGCTATAACCCGCTTCGTCCTTTCCTCGATTACCCGCATGACCTCCTTTTCGGGGATCAGGTACCCGTCCTTCACCTGAATAACCTCGCGGAATATCCCCTCCTCCCGCCAGCGATAGATGGTTTTTTTGGAGCGTTTGAAAATCTCAGCCACTTCGGCAATAGTGTAATTTTTCATAGACCTCCTTAAATCTCGACTCCCTTACTAATAACCCTCCGCCCAGAGATTGTCTGCTCCGGGGTTCCTTTGGGCCTCAGCCTATGGACCTGTAGCATGTAGGCGGCTCCGGCGTTGAGCATCTCACAGTCGAGGTAATGGTTCGCGCCGTGCTCCTTCCATGTCCTCTTGCCGTTGGGTGATATAATGACAGACTCGTTCACGAGCTGGCGGCAGTAGTCGTCGGTTGCGTCCTCTGGCAAATGCCACGCCCCGGGCTGTGTCGTGTCCCAGTTGAGACGGCCGTGCACCCAACTCTTGAAATAATCAGTATCCACGTGCCAAAGCTGAAGGCCGTTCTTTATAGTCTTGCCGCGCACAGTGATGTC
>JACRGX010000015.1 GCA_016212185.1 Nitrospirota bacterium | reverse complement strand
TGTCACAGGCTATCATGCAGTCAATCTCATAATCCATATCATAAACGCATTGCTTGTGTACTGGCTGGCGCTGCTGACATTCTTTAGAGTGGCAAAGTGGCAAAGGGACAAAGTGGCAGAGGGGCAGGATGCACCGTCAACGGTTAACGGTCAACAGTCAATAAACTTAATTGCCCTGTTCTCCGCCCTGCTCTTTATCTCCCATCCCATTCAGACGCAGGCAGTCACTTACCTTGTCCAGAGGTTTACGTCACTTGCAACGCTCTTTTATCTCTTGAGTCTGGCGATGTATGTGAAATTCAGAATTCAGAACATAGAGCACAGAACACAGAACACAGACAAAAGGCAAAAAATCTTTAGTCTGTCATCTGTGTTCTGGTATCTGGGCTCTGTCTTTTCCGCTGTCCTTGCAATGAAGACTAAGGAAATTGCCTTCACACTCCCCATAATCATTGTACTTTATGAAATTTTCTTTTTTAGCAAGTCTCAAAACTCTGAAACTTCAGGCTCAATACAAAATTCCCCCTTGCCCCCCTTTGACAAAGGGGGAATAAAAGGGGGTTATTCACTGTTCACTGTTCACTGTTCACTATTCACGCATTACGCATCACGATTTTTCTTTCTTATTCCCTTTTTTCTTACAATGCTCATCATCCCTCTGTCTTATATCGGAGCTGACACTTCTGCCGGAGATTTGCTTAGTGATGTATCTGAGACAGCAAGGCTTCAGACCGATATGTCAAGGCTGGATTATCTCTTTACACAGTTCAGGGTAATTGTGACTTATATCAGATTATTGTTTCTGCCGTCAAACCAGAACCTTGATTATGACTATCCTGTTTATAATTCCTTTTTCAATCCAAATGTGTTCCTGTCGTTTCTGCTTTTATTGTCTATTTTGGGGCTTGCTGTTTATCTTGTTTACCGTTCAAAGTTTAAGGTTCAAAGTTCAACGTCTGTTGACTATTCACTGTCCACTGTTCACTGTTCACGCCTCACCGCCTTTGGCATTTTCTGGTTCTTCATAACCCTGTCTGTTGAGTCAAGTGTTATTCCAATTGAGGATGTAATCTTTGAACACAGGCTTTATTTACCAAGCATAGGATTAATAATCGCATTTGTCTCAGCCATTTTTTATTATATTCCTTATTTTTCATCCTTCAACCTTCAACCTTCATCCTTTTTCTCTCATCACGCATCACGGATTACGGTCTTACTACTTGCTACTGTAGTTCTTTCCCTTTCCATCGCCGCTTACCAAAGAAACGCCGTTTGGAAAGATGAAATGAGTCTCTGGACGGATGTAGTGAATAAAAGCCCTGAAAAAGCAAGACCTTATTGCAATCTTGCAGTCGCATATAACAATAAAAAACAACTTCACAAAGTCATTGAAAATTATACAAAGGCAATTGCCCTTAAACCAAATTATGCCTATGCGTACAATAACAGGGGTAATGCTTATGTAACTATCGGGTTCTATGATAAGGCGCTTGCGGATTTTACAATAGCCATTTCAATAAAACCTGATTTTGCAGAGGCATATAATAACCGCGGTATTTTTTATTCCAAAATCGGAAATTATGATAAATCCGTTGAAGACTATATAAAGGCAATCGCTATTAAGCCGGATTTTGCAGGGGCTTATACCAACAGAGGGAATGCCCTTGATGCAAGAGGTGAAACAAACAAGGCAATTGAAGATTACAATAAAGCGCTCACTATAAATCCCAAATATGGTGATGCTTATTTTAACCGTGGAATTACATATATGCGGATAGGCTTGCTGAGCAATGCAAAAAACGATTTTCATAATGCATGCAGCCTCGGCAACAGGGCAGGATGCACAGCTTTAAACAGCGGATTGTTTAAGCCTCAGCAAAAACCTGACTAACCATGCAGGGATGCCCGCAAAAACCAATAAAATCCCGTAAAGAATAATCAGGCGTGCCGAATCCTTAACCGCCTCAAGCTGCGCCCAATATGCAGGCTCAAAAAACTGCAATGTAAAATTATCAAAAATTATCCCTTCGCTTGATTCGCCCTCTTCAATAACCTTTTCACCTTTAAATACCTTAATCTTAAAAGAAAAGTTTTTTAGGTTAAACTGAGATGCATATACATTCCCTCTTTGAAAGGTTTTTTCAGGCTTCATGCTGACCAAAAACCTGTAAGGATACTGTGGAATTTTAAAGTAATCGCCGCTTCCGGGTGTAAGGATTTTCAAGGGCATGTAACCTTCGGCTTTTATATCACCGCCTTCTGAAAACCTTATGCCCGGGGCGAGTCCGAAATTAAGTATATGATAATAAGTGCCATTAATCTTTGAAGGCGGGAATACCCCTATTCCAGATTCCTTTGAAGAAAGTTCATCAATAATTATAAGCTTTGGCTCATATGCAAAGATGCCCCTTTCCATATCAATATCAAGAAATTTTTCCCTAAGTCCCGGCTTTATGCCAGTTACCCGGAAGCTTTTTGAACTCCATGGAGGCTTGATAACATCACCCTGTCCTATAATAATTTGTCCTGTTTGTCTCGTGCAGATGCTCAGGAAAAACCCGGTGAAAAAAAGAAGGGCGCCGGCAGGCAGTAATACCCATAAAAGAAACTGAACCATGCCTTTATTAAAAACACTCTTTGCCGCCCTGATTAGATTCAGATAGCCGCTGACCAAAAAAAGAAGGAACGGCGCCTGTATAAAAAGGTTTACCCTGACCCCGCTGATAAAACTGCCGAACGCCTCTTTAAGCCAGATTGCAGACAGGACATAATAAAAAATCCAGCACCCTATGACCCAGAGCAGAAATGCCTTCGACGATAAAATCCTTATCGGCGTCTTTATAATCCTGTATCGTGCATCCTGCATCTATTTTCCCTTCCCTTTATTGCTTCCTGCCGTTACAAATCCCCATTTTTTCAATATCTCGCTTAGTTCTATCTTTACAGACAATGCATCTACAGAAGTCTCAAGAGGAATGGGATTGCAACCGCCCGGCTCACTAAGCGTATCTATAGCAATCGGCGTGCCGCAATATATGCATACCACATGGTCTTCCCTCTGTGCATAACCCTCAGGAGGACATATCTCACATGCATCAAGACACACGGCAAGGGCGTTGCTGGATTTTTTGATTATTATTATTCTTATCTCATCCCCGTCATGTATCAATGAAAATTTATGCAGCAGGCCGTCTGTCAAATCCATTCCGGGCAGTGTCAGAGGGATAACCACAACCCCTTTGTCCGCAACAACCGGTCCTGGCTTCGGGTTGTAGAGCCGTGTGACCTGTTCACTCCCCTGCGAAAACCATGCAATCAGGATAAGGCATATAAAAAATATGACAGGCAATGCCTTTTTCCTCCTGTCGGAAAGCAGGAAAGATTTTATCTTCCTCCTCTGTGCATTTGTCTGCGCCTCTGGCTCGGGCAGCGGCTTAAACAAGCTGTGATAAATAAACATCAAAGGAAAAAGGAGCAGGAGTATTAACGATGCTATGGAAGCGATGTTAGTGCCGAAAAATATACCTATAAAGTTCCATGTGGTGGGCTTAAGCAGGGGATGGTCCGGCACCATCGCCAGCACAAGCGTCTGATGAATTATGTCATGTATAAACTTAATAAAACCCCTTTGCACAGAAGGGATAAGGGATAATTCCGCAATCCCCTTTATCCCCCCGCCAAGAAGCTTCACCATTGCAAGAAAAAGCAGTATCTGCGGGATGTCAAAAAAACTGCCTATCCAGTAAGGCTTATAAAACTTAACAACGGCAATAAATATCACAAGAGAAACAGCAAGTCCGATTAATGCATACAGATAAACGGTTGACGCCTTGTCTGCCATAAGGGCAATTTCTTTAAGATAAAAAATTATACCCATACTATCGGGTAAAAAAAATAAAACCGTTGAAAAAAATATAAGGACATTGGCAATTGCGGTTTCTTTAACTCCGACGGGAATAAACTTAGCCTCACTGTCTTTGCCGGGAAGGTCTCCTGACATATAAAGCAGCGCGGCTGCGCTTAAAATGAGGAAAATTGCAAAAGACATTGCAATAACATTGCCCAGATATTCCCTGGGAATCAATCCCTGCGGAAGGAAAAAAGAAGTAAGCAGTATCAGGCATACGGAAAGAAATCCGGCGTAAAAAGGTCTTATCAGATTTTTCTTATTATTTACGACAAGGTATGAATAAAAGACAAACCATACAATAAGCGCCTTGAATCCCTCTTTGAGTCCGACTAATTCAGCCCCGAGAAGCAATGAGTTCATCATTTTTTATATTTCCGTCTTCCATCGTTAAAATCCTCTGTCCCCACCCGGAAACAAAGGGGTCATGGGTAACAAGAATTATTGTAAAATGCTCTTCTGAATGAATTCCCTTAAGCAGTTCCAGCATTATCCGTGTATTCTCCCTGTCAAGGTTTCCGGTAGGCTCATCTGCCAAAAGAAGTTCAGGGTTATTTATCAAGGCCCTTGCAATGCAGACGCGCTGCTGCTCGCCCCCTGAAAGCTGGGAGGGCCTGTGCCTTAATCTGTGCGCGAGTCCTACGCGTTTTAATGCCTCCACTGCCTCTTTTTCATCCGCCATGCTGTGAAAGTACTGGGCCAGCATCACATTCTCAACTGCGTTAAGATAGGGTATCAGATGCGACTGCTGGAATATAAATCCTATTTTTTCCCGCCTGAATTTAGCCAGTTCATTTTCCGTGAGGCTGTTTATTTGCGTGGAGTCAATAATCACATCTCCGCCGCTCGGGTTGTCCAAGCCGCCGATGATGTTAAGAAGCGTGCTCTTGCCTGA
>JACRGX010000014.1 GCA_016212185.1 Nitrospirota bacterium | reverse complement strand
GGGGAAAGAAGAAAAAAATCACACAAAACATAATGACCGTCCTGAATAAAGATGAAGCAGCAGCCCTCAGCATCACAAAAAAATATTATGAAAATCATTATATTGACAGGCTCCATATATTCTTATATCCGAAATTAACAACCAAAGAAAAAATTGAGAAATATATATCTTTTGAAAACCTTGGCACATTAGAAAAAGAATTAAAAACCGGACGAGGCGTTCTCATTGTTCAGCCCCACTTCGGTCCCGTACAAATCACCCTTCTGGCGCTCGCTTTATCAGGGTATAATCCAGTCCAAATTGGGTATCCGAAAGACATAGGGCTAAGCAGGATAGGACGCGCCGTGGCATTCGGATACAGGTTAAAATACGAGGCAATGCTGCCGCCCATTCTTCCTGCAAACAAATACCTCGGCAAGGCATATAAGCACCTCGCCAGGGGAGGTGTAGTTTTCACTACCGGCGACGGCGCAGGAGGAGGCGTACAGCTTGGAGAACATAGAGAGTTTAAATTCTTCAACGCAAAAAATATGTTTCCTCTCGGTCCTGCGGCATGGGCAATAAAAACAGGCGCCGCCTTTATCCCGGCATTCATCATAACTGAAAGATATAATAAGTTCAGAATAGTTTTTGAAAACCCCGTAGAGGGAATCCACAAGGATTTGGAAAAAGATATGGTTTATATCACTGAGAAATTTATTTCTGCTTTTGAAGATTACGTACGGCGCTATCCCCATTGCTGGCATTTCTGGGATGAAATTTAAAAATCAAGCCTGATATGATTATGACATATGAAACCTTTTTTAATAAATAATAAGGTTAACAGTTTCCCGGATATAAAAAACTCCGTAAAAAGCATTATAGGGTATTATTCAAGCATTCTGCCGTCAGGTAAAAACGCAAAAATACTTCTGAAGCCCAATCTGAATGCAAACATGAACGCACTGACCGGCAACACTACTGATTTGCGCATTATTTCAGCATTGATAGAGTGTTTGAAAAACATGGGATACAGCAGTATCACAATCGGCGAAGGGACAAACAGCGGTTATTACAGAAATAATATCAGCGTCATCTCACGCCTTAAGGTTGACAAACTTGCTGAATATTACGGAGTCAAGGTCACAGACCTCAATTATTCAGAGCCTGCATATATCAATTTTGAAAACGGGGTAAAGGCGGCTGTGGCAAAGGATGTCATGGAGGCTGATTTTCTGATTAACCTGCCTAAACTCAAAACTCATTTTGAGGCAGGCATGAGCGTATGCCTGAAAAATATGATGGGCTGTCTTGTAGGCCAGGAGAACAAAAAAAAGACGCACAAAAGCCTTGCAATGAATATTCTTAATATTAATAAATTTATAAAGCCGCACCTTCACATCGTTGACGGCGTCATAGCAATGGAAGGGCTTGGGCCTACGAGGGGAGTGCCTAAATATACAGGGTTTATAATTGCAGGGCTTGACCCGGTTCTCATTGACCTTGCATGCGCTAAAATTGCCATGTTTGACTACAGAAAAGTCGCTACGCTCAGGGCTGCCGAAAATTCAGGGCTTTTAACCAATAAACATCATGGGGCTGTGAACTCTTTTGATGTAAAACAATATCAGAAAAGTTTTCTCCCTCCGAAAGCAGGACTGCTTGCAAGTTTCATACACAGCCCCAAGAGACAAAAATATTTTCTTGCAGTCAGGAATACACGGATATTTAATTATCTCTGCTCAACTGAATTTATCGGGAAAATCCTTTTTAAGTCGGGGCTGAGGCAGGACAATTTTATTAAGGACGAAATGGTTTTTGAAGGGCTTGTCTTAAACAAAAAATTATGCAGGGAAGAATGCAGTAAATGCAATGATTACTGCCCGGTCGGGTTGAAATTGCCGGAGGAGATAAACAATAATAAATGTATCGGCTGTCTTTATTGTTTCCTCGTGTGCCCTGCCCTTGCGATTGAATTCAGGGGAACTTTCGGTTTTATGGCAGAGCAGATGCGGCAATATGATAAGATTGTAAGAAAGATTTCTTAAGATTATAAAGAAAATTAAACAAGGAGGATACGAACATGACAAAGCTATTAAAATTTACCGTGTTTCTAACCTTAATACTTTTATTTTTTACACCTGTTTCAGCAGAGGTCTACTGGGGCGACATCCATGTTCACACAAGCTATTCCAGTGATGCCTATATGCACGGCAGTATTGCAATCCCTGACGATGTATGCAGCGCCGCAAAAAACAACGGGCTTAACTTTGCTGCAGTTACAGACCATGCGGAATATAATCCGGCAACAGGAAGAATGAGCGAATATTTCTGGAATGATACGGTAGCTCAACTTCAAAACGGCAACTGCATTGAGACCTCAACCTTTATTCCATTTCTCGGCTATGAGTGGACCAACCAGACATATGGACACAAATCCGTAATATTTAGGATATTAGACATCCCTTTCAGCGCTGTGTTCGGCGCCAAACACTATACAACCCCGGACGCCCTGTGGAGCGCGCTGGATAGTTCCGGCTATAAAGCCATAACCATTCCCCACCATGTGGCAGATAACAATACCGCAGCCACCAATTGGGATTACCACAACCCTTATTATCAGCCTGTTATGGAGATATACTCTGAGCATGGCAGTTCTGAATCGTGCAGATTAAATTATGAACTGCCTGTCAGCTGCAATTCAAACGGTTCTGCGGCATATGCCCTTGCAACTAAAGGCTATAAAATAGGCATCATTGCAGGGACAGATGCGCACGATGGCCGGGCAGGCTCGGTTTATAACGCTGATTCCGTAATGAGCAGGATTCAGTATAACGGAGGGCTTATTGCCGTCATTACTTCTTCATTAAGCAGGGCTAACATCTGGGAAGCCATAAAAAACAGACACACGTATGCCACTTCAGGTCCTAAAATAATCCTGAGTTTCAATATAAACGGCAATAAAATGGGGTCTGATGTAATTTTAGCAAGCGGAGAGTATCCGGCGCTTGAAATCTCTGCACAAGGCGCAGATTCTTCGCTTATTGACCATATTGATATTATTAAAAACGGCAGCTCCGTCACCCCTGTCCATACACAAACCTTTTCCCAGAATGCCGTCAGCTACTCATGGACAGACGCTGATTATATATCCGGGGACTTTTATTATGTGCGGGTTATTCAAAGAAACAATGAAAGGGCGTGGTCCTCGCCTATATGGGTGACAACACAGCAATAAATGGATAGTGAGCGTATGAAAATATTTATATTAAATCCGCCGTTTCTTAAGAAGTTCTCGCGCCCCCAGAGAAGCCCTGCCGTCACCAAAAGCGGAACGCTTTACTTTCCCATGTGGCTGTCCTTCGCCGCCGGCGTGCTTGAAAAAAACAACTTTGAGGTGGACCTCATTGACGCCCCGGCTGACGGATACAGCCTTGATGAGATTCTCCTAAGGGCTAAGACATTACAACCTCATCTGATAGTCCTGGACACAAGCACGCCGAGCATTTACAATGATGCCGCTATTGCAGGTGAATTAAAAAATGTCTGCCCTTCTTCATTTCTCATTCTTACCGGCACGCATGTATCCGCGCTCCCTGAAGAAAGTCTGCTGCTGAATGAGAAAATAAACGCAGTTGCAAGATATGAGTATGATTACACTTTGCTGGACCTGGCCCGCACTCTTGAAAAAAACGGCGATTTAAGCAATGTTGCCGGAATAAGCTTCAGGGACCGCGGTAAAATCATTCATAATCCCCAGCGGCCGTTTATTGAAAATCTGGATGAACTGCCTTTTGTGAGCGCAGTTTATAAAAAATTCCTGAAGATAGAAAACTATTTCAATCCAAACGCCCTCTACCCCATGGTTACAATCACCACCAGCAGGGGCTGTCCTTTCAAATGCACATTCTGCGTTTACCCGCAGACGCTCATGGGAAACCATTACCGCATGAGGAGCGTGCAGAATGTAGTCGCTGAAATGGAATATATAACAGAAAATTTTCCGCAGGCAAAGGCTGTATTTTTTGAAGACGACACGCTGACCGTAAATAAGGAACGCTGTCTTGAGCTGTCTGAATCAATAATAAAAAAGGGGATTAAGATTTCATGGACGGCAAATGCGCGGGTCGGGCTGGACCTTGAAACCATGAAAAAAATGAAGGAAGCCGGGTGCAGGTCCTTCTGCGTCGGATTTGAGAGCGGCAGTCAGGGGATACTTGACGGCATGAAGAAAAACATCAAGCTTGAAAAAATGCACGAATTCATGAAAACTGCCAAAAAGGCAGGCCTACTCATTCACGGCTGTTTTATGGCCGGCCTGCCCGGCGAGACAGAAGAGACAATGAAGCAGACGCTTGAGCTGGCCAAACGGCTTAACCCCGATACGGTCCAGTTTTATCCGGTAATGGTCTATCCCGGAACAGTTGCCTACGACTGGTACAGGCAAAAGGGGTTTCTCATCACAGAGGATTTCTCAAAATGGCTTACCCCTGCCGGACTTCACAATACAGTTGTAAAAACAGAAAACCTCCTGCCTGAGGCATTGGTGCGGTTTTGCGATAACGCAAGGAGAGAGTTTTATTTAAGGCCCGGGTATCTTTTTTACAAAATGGGACAGATGCTTGCACATCCGAGGGAGATTAAGAGAACCCTGAAGTCATTAAAAACATTTACTAAGTATTTACTAAAGGGTTCTGACATTCAGCACACATAGGCTGTTTTATGAGTGATAATGAAAAGAGCCTTGTCGTATCAGGCGCCGGCGCCGCAGGAATCTCCGCAGCAATTACTGCAGCACGGATGGGACGCCCTGTCCTGCTCGTAGAAAAATCACAAAGCGAAGGCGGGACCGTCACAAAATCACTGATTCACACACTGGGCGGCATCTTTGACTCCTCCGGAGAATTTATTAATAACGGCATAACTAAAGAGCTGACTGAACGCCTGCTCGGCGCAGACTCCTTTACAAAAACAAGACAAATCGGCAGGACGTGGACCTTGCAGTGCTCACCGGACATATATGAAAAGGTAATCAAGGATTGGCTTAATGAAATGCCTCAAATCAAACTAATGCTCAACAACTTTATAAGCGCAGTAGAAGTAGATAAAGGCTCTGTTAAATCTATTGCTGTAACCGGTGATAAGACGGCTGTTAATAGTAATGTGACGGCTTTAATTGATGCAACAGGTAAAGGTGAAGCCCTTAGGCTCATCAATCCTGATTTAGTGATTAACAACGAGCCAAAGGCATCAGCAGGCCTGATTTTTATTTTACGCGGAGTGGACCCTGACGCCCTCAGGTTCCCCAATAACGTCAAATACCTGCATCATATCAGGAGTGAAGTTAAAAAAGGCATACTTCCGCCTGAGCTCGCAGGGACCTGGATTGACCAGGGAGTATATGAAGGCGAGTGTTATGTAAAAATGACTGTTGACGCTGACATTGCACAAACATCATCCGGGTTCACGGATAAATTAAGAGATGATTTAATTTCTTTCCTGCGCGCCCTGCCCGCTTTTTCCAACGCAGCGCTTTATAAAACAGGGATGCCGGGTAAACGCGACAGCGGGAGAGTTGCAGGCGAGTACTGCCTCTCATATGAAGACGTTATTAACGCACGGAAGTTCAGCGATGCGGCATGCCGCTGTGCATGGCCGGTTGAATTCTGGGATCAGGGAAAAGGGGTATTTCTTGAATACCCCAAAGAAAATGACTATTACGAAATCCCCCTGCGTTCCCTGAAGGTGCACAGTCTGAAAAATGTTTGGACAGCAGGCAAATGTTTTTCAGCGGATTACAGGGCCAGGTCCTCTGCACGCGTCGCAGGATGCTGCTGGGCCATGGGCGAGGCCGTTGCAAAAGCAGTATGCAGGGGATTAGTATTATGAAAGAGTCAAATCTAAATTATCGTATGACGTCATTTCTCCCGAAGTTTCGGGATCGGGAATCCTTTCGAAAAGATTCCGGACAAGCCGGAATGACAGAAATTTGGAACTGTAGCAGAGACCGCAGGGTTTAATAATTATGAATGTATTTGATATTTTTAAAGACCGCGCAAAACAGCAGCCCGAACACCCTGCAATTATCTCCGGAGGCACGACATACACATATGCCCGACTTCTCAAGGAAATTGAATCAAAGGCCGGGATTTTAAGCAAGTCAGGTATTCAGAAAGGAAGCTGTCTCGGCATACATCTGACCAACTGCCCTGAATATATCATCATGACATATGCGGGCTGGATGCTCGGCGCATGCATCGTCCCGGTTGCTTCTGAAATGACGCCTGAAGAAAAACTGCATCTCTGCGGCACTATCGCGCTTGATGCCGTTGTTTCCAGAAGCAGGGATTCACAATTATTTGACCCGGTGCGGATAGAAGAACCGGCAGACCTTTCAAACGGGCTGACCCTCCTGCCTGTCCGCAAAAGCCGTCAGCATCCCGAAGGCTTCCATGGAATCAATCCGGCTTTTTTGCGCTTTACATCAGGCACTACGGGCAGCGCAAAGGGCGTTGTAATCTCGCACGAATCCATAAAAGACCGCATCCATGCAGCCAACCGTGTTTTAAATATCGGACCGGACGACAAAGTCCTTTGGCTGTTGTCCATGGCATATCACTTTACCGTATCAATTGTATCTTATCTGTCATTCGGAGCTACAATTGTATTATCGGCAGGTTTCCTGGGCGAAATCATCATAAAGGCTCTTCAGAAGATGAAATGCACAATTATTTATGCCTCTCCGACACATTATCAGCTCATGAGCAACACAGGAGCGGCAGATTTGTCAGGATTGAGATTAGCCATTTCAACCACAAGCGGACTGGCCTCTGAAATTGCAGATAGGTTTTATCAATTATTCCGTGTGCCTCTGAGTCAGGCCTACGGGATAATAGAAGTAGGCCTGCCTTTTATAAACATTGATAATCCAGTTGGGAAAAGTAAATCTGTCGGCCGCATACTGCCTGATTTTCAGGCGCTTCTTGAAGACAGCGGCCTGGGGGAGAATCTGAAAACCATTAAGCTCCGCGGCAAGGGTTTCTTTGACGCTTACTATGAGCCGTGGCGCCTCCGCGCCGATTGCCTGAAAGACGGCTGGTTTGACACAGGCGATTTTGGAATAATTGACGACGAGGGCTTTCTCTTTATTACAGGGCGCTCCAAGGAAATGATAAACCTTGCAGGCATGAAATTTTTCCCGAAGGAAGTTGAAGAAGTCCTTGAAAAACACCCTGCCGTAGAAGAGGCCTATGTATTTCCTCATTCAAAAAAACAGTTTGAAGAAGTTCCTCATGCGCATATCGTAATTAAAAAAGACGCAAGGACAAACATGCCGGGTGAAAAACTTGAGGCAGAGCTTGCAGAACACTGCGCCCGTCATGTGTCACAGTATAAGATTCCTGAAAAATTCATTTTCGTTGACAAACTCCTGAAGACAGCCAGCGGAAAATTAATACGTCATAAACAAAGTGATTCCTGATAAATGATTCTATATTCCGTCATCATCCCGGCGTACAATGCCGAAGGCACAATCAGGAAATGCCTTGATGCGCTTGAAAAACAAAATATCCCGGGAGATGACTATGAAGTTATTGTGGTTGATGACGGCTCCATTGACAAGACGCCTGAGATAGTTAAGCGGTTTCCCGTAAAATATTTTCCCCAGCCCAACAAAGGGCCGGCCTCTGCAAGAAACAGGGGCGCTGGCGAGGCAAAAGGGGAAATCATACTTTTTACAGATGCAGACTGCGTCCCGCAGGAAAGCTGGATTAAAGAAATGATTATGCCGTTTAAAGACCCTGCAGTAATTGCAGTAAAAGGGGCATATAAAACAAACCAGAAAAGCCTGACTGCAAGGTTTGCCCAGGCAGAATTTGAAGAAAGATTTGAAATGCTGAAAAAAGCAGATTCAATTGATATGGTTGACACCTATTCAGCGGCTTTCAGAAAACCGGCATTTCTTTCTTTCGGCGGATTTGACCCTTCATTCCCGGTTGCAAATAATGAAGACACAGAACTCTCATACAAGATGTCCCGCGCAGGCTGTAAAATGGTTTTTAACCCCGCTGCGATTGTCTTTCACCTTAAGCATCCCGATACAATAAAAAAATACGCAAGGCTGAAGTTTTGGAGGGGTTACTGGAGGATAATAGTTTATAAAAGGTATCCGGATAAAATGTTCAAGGATTCCTATACCCCACAGACCCTAAAGCTTCAGATTTTCTCATTATTATTACTATTGACCAGTCTACCGCTTATATGGCTTCAGCCGCGATTGATGTCTTGCTTTTTCATTGTTGTCATCCTTTTGTTTATGCTTTCATCCCTGCCTTTTACCATGCTGGCGGCTAAGAATGATTTGACAGTTGCCGTTTTATCGCCGTTCTTTCTTTCTGTCAGAGCCGCCTCTTTAGGTCTCGGGGCAGTCTTCGGGTTTCTGAGGGGGAAAACAGGCACGAAATAGTCTATAATGTGACGCTATGAACGCAGCGCCTAAATTTTTTTCTTTTACTTTATTATGTTATACAGGATTTTTTTTAATCTTTTCATATATGCCTCCTGCAACATGTATCGCACAGGCAAAAGATGAGAATCCAAACACAGCAGAATATCATTCCATTGCAAAACTGTTAAAGGATGTTCAGCAATTCAAAGAACAGTTAATTGCTGTACGCGGTCAATATCTCGGCTGGCATGGCGAGGACATTCCGCATCCCGGAATTACCCGCAGCGACTGGATAATCAAAGATAATACAGGCGCTATTTACGTTACCGGAAAAACTTCCACAAGGCTTAATATAGAGAAAGATATCGGAGTTGAAATTGTTGTAAGGGGTAAATTATTATTAAGCAAAGAGCATATTCCGTATATACTGGCGTTAGAAGTAGTTAAAACCGCAAACAATAAATAAAAAGGGGGAAAGGAAAATGAAAGGGTCAGCATTTGTTCTGTTTTTTGTTTTGGTTTTTAGTTTGTGTCTTGCACAAGGCGTTTATGCCGCAGAATGGACGTTTATGGTCTATTTAGACGCGGATAATGACCTTGAAAGTTATGGGGTGGATGATTTTATGGAAATGGCATCTGTAGGTTCAGACGCAAACGTAAATATTGTAGTGCAGTTTGACAGAATCCCGGGCTACAGCACGGCTTATGGCGACTGGAAAAACACCCAGCGTTTTTTAATAACAAAGAACATGACTCCCACAATTGCAAATGCAATTTCCAACTGGGGTGACGGCAGCGGCGGACGGGAAGTAAATATGGCAGACCCCCAGACACTTATAGACTTTGTAAAATGGGGGATGGACAATTATCCTGCAAATAATTATGCCGTAATATTATGGAACCACGGCGGCGGATGGAGAGCGCCGGAACTGGCCGAGAAGGTAACTAAAGCAGTCTGCTGGGATGATACCAGCGGCGGCGACAGCCTTTACTCAAATGAACTCCAGGGCGCCCTGCAGACCATTGAAGCTGACAGGGTTCAGGTTACCCTGCTGGGTTTTGACGCCTGTCTTATGGGGATGGTAGAAGTTGCATATGAAGTAAAAGATTCTGCGGCTGTAATGGTAGGTTCTGAAGAAACAGAACCGGGTGACGGCTGGCCCTATAATACCCTGCTGGCTGATCTGGCAGCCGCGCCGGCAATGACGGCAAGCGATTTAGCAACTGTTATAGTCAATCGTTATGGCCAGTCCTATGGTCCAAACAGCGACACAACACAATCAGCCATAGATCTGAGCATGATGAACAGTCTATCCTCTGCTGTCAGTAATTTTGCAGCGGCTATGGACTCCAACAGGTCTGAGATCGCAACCGCAAGGGCGGCAAGTCAGGAATATACTTATCCTGAGTATATAGACCTTTATCATTTTGCCGGACTGGTTTATACAGGCGTTTCCGACCCTGATATTCAAAATGCAGCGCTGAATGTCATGACTGCGTTAGATTCAACGGTATTTGCCGAGTTTCACGGAACACCGTCGTCTAATTCTCATGGACTGGCTATATATTTCCCTGAGACAGCATCTTCCTTTGACACGAATTATAATGGCACAGTAATTGACTTCCCTGCCGACACACAGTGGGATGAGTTTTTAAACTGGTTTTACACTTATGCGGAGCCAGTTGTTACCCAAACCATCACTCCTCCGGCAGTCACAACTATAGCGCCCGGAGATTTATTAGGGGCTTTCACTGTCACATTGACTAACACCACCAGCTCAAATTATTCATTCTACAGCACTGACTACACCATTACGCCCGATGGAACTACAAACAGGCGGAGACCGGCATTAATGAGGCTTCGCGGAAACGAAACAAAAACCATTACCCGTCAAATCAACCGTCCATGGGTTAATCCCGGCACATACACATACGGCATTCAACTGACAAACGCGCAAGGCGGCATACTTGACGACGATTCTTTTAACTTCACGGTGACAAGCGGATTATCCCGGTAATTGGTTCATTAATTGCTTCTCTTTTTTAAATGAAATGCGGGAAGAGGCAAATATGCCTCTTCCCGATTTCATTTTAAGTCTGTATAATTTAAGGGACAGGTTAATTCATAAGACAAAAATGGAACAATCAACGACAAACCTCCAGGACAACGTACAAATATTTAAAAGTGTCTGCAGGATATGCCACGGCGGATGCGGCGCAATCCTTCATGTTAAAGACGGCCGGGTGATTAAGGTAACCGGCAATCCCGAATCGCCTTTAAGCAAGGGGTGGATGTGCATCAAGGGACTGCACACCCCTGAAATTGCCAATCATCCGGACCGCCTGAAAGAGCCGCTGAAGCGGAAAGGCAGAAGGAGCGGCGGTGAATGGGAAAAGATTTCATGGGAGCATGCGCTTGATGAAATAGCCTTAAAGGTTGACGCAATCCGCAAAGAATCAGGCGCTGAGTCCATTGCACTGGGTCAGGGCACAGGACGTCATCACTACATGCACACCGTACGGTTTGCAAATGCCCTCGGCACGCCAAACTGGTATGAACCCGGGCTGGCACAGTGCTTTATCCCAAGAATTACAGTCAGCAATCTTACTTACGGAGGATTTGTCGTCGGTGATTATTACGGCATTACCCCGCCTAAATGCATTCTCTTCTGGGGGCATAATCCGCTGGTTTCAGGCCCTGACGGAGAATTATCCATTGTCGTAAAAAGAGCGCTGAATAAAGGCGCTGTTGGAATCGCAGTGGACCCGAGGCGTTCGGAGACTGCAAAAAAATGCAGCCTGTGGCTGCCGGTGCGCCCGGGCACAGACGCCGCCCTGGCGCTTGCCATGATTAATGTAATTATTAATGAAGAAATCTACGACAAAGAATTTGTCAGGCAATGGACCTTTGGATTTGAAGAATTAAAAAAACACATTATTCCCTTCACGCCTGAGTGGGCTGAGGCAATTACACAAGTGCCGGCCAGAGACATTGTCAAAGCCTCAAGGGTGTATGCATTAAACAAGCCTGCAATCCTTGAATGGGGGCTGGGCCTTGAGCAAAGCCCTAACTCTTTGCAAACCGTCAGGTCCATTGCCATATTGCGCGCCCTGACGGGTAATATTGACATCCCCGGCGCTGATATATTCGGCATGAACATAATCAAAGGCTATCCAACCCTGAAGGACAAGCTCCCTGAAGGAATGCTGAAGAAGCGCCTCGGCGCTGAAGACTACAAACTTCTTGGCGGCTGGCGCGCATTTATGCCCTCGGCCCACATCCCGACGCTGTTTAAGGCTATGCGCACCGGAGAGCCTTACAGGATCAGGGCCTTGCTGATTTTCGGGAACAACCCCTTGACCACAGTCGCTAATTCAAGAGAGGTTTATGAATCCCTGAAAAAATTAGACCTCCTGGTTGTAACCGATCTTTTTATGACGCCCACTGCCGCAATAGCCGACTATGTCCTGCCGGCGGCATTCTGGACCGAGGCTGAGCAGGTCATCGGCTATCCGCTTGTTGCTGAAAATGTCGTCATGGCTCAGGTCAAAGCCTCTGAAACCGGCAAATGCAGGCAGGATGAATGGATAATGGATGAGCTGAGCCAAAGGCTGAAACTTCCTGATTCTGAAAAAACTTTGAAAGATGTAATGGACTATCAGTTGTCTCCGCTCGGCATAACCTATCAGGAGCTGAAAGAAAAAGTATATGTCTATCCGTCTCATGTATATAAAAAATATGAAAAGAAAGGTTTTCGCACACCGTCCAAAAAAGTGGAGTTTTACTGCAGGCAGCTTGAAAAAATGGGCTACGACCCCCTGCCCTCCTATAAAGAACCGCCTGAAAGCCCTCTGCAGTCTCCGGAACTTCTTGCGGAATTTCCATATGTCCTCACAACAGGAAGCAGGCGGCTTGAATTCTTTCACAGCGAGCACAGGCAGATAAAATCTCTGCGGAGCCGCAGGCCTGACCCTCAGGCGGAAATCCATCCTGAGACCGCGGCAAGACACGGCATCAAACACGGCGACCGGGTAAAAATAAGCTCGCCGCGCGGAAGCATTTGCTTAAAGGCGTTAATCACGGAAGATATCCGGCCTGACGTCATCAATGTTGAACATGGATGGTGGTTTCCTGAAAAACCGGGGCCTGATTACGGCGTCTGGGAGTCAAATGCAAATGTGCTGACAAACAATGCTCCGCCTTATGACCCGGCCTTCGGAACTTATCAGTTGCGAGGACTTCTGTGCAGAATTGAAAAGAATGACTAATTACAAAGCTCAAATGCCAAATGAAGGTTAGAGTTCAACTGGTTATTTGATATTGTTCATTTGGACTTTATTTGAAATTTGGATTTTGGAATTTGACATTATCTCAGCTATATCCGGTTATAAATTCTATAACCTCTACTAATCTTTTGTCTTGAAATATTCCATTTCCTTGCCCAATACCGCCGCCTTATCATACAGGGCGGTAAGAAAGGCTGAAACATCCTTAACATCGCCTACTATTTCTTTCCCCATCTTCATAACATCATCCATTAAAACAAGTATTTTTTCATTAGCCTTTTCCTGTTCGGAAGACGCCCTGGCGATTTCAGATGTCTTTTCATTTGCAAACTCAATATTTTCAGTAATAACACGGCTGCTCCTGGCCTGTTCCTCCGTTGCCTTCTTCGTAGTTTCCATTGCATCCCTTATTGAACTTATGCCTTCAAGCAAATAGTTAGCGCTTTTTTCCTGCTTCTCAGACGCCTTATTCACATCAACGATCATCTTTTTAATGTGCTCAATGGAATTTACAATAAGTTCAAGCCCCTTTGTCTGCTCTACCGCTGCGCGTTCTATGTTTTTCGCCATTTCAGTGGAATTTTTGGACGCATGCAGTATCTCATTCAGGGTGCCTCCGGTTTTATGAATAACTTCCTTTCCGTTTTCAACTGTTTTAAGAGTCTCCTTTGTTCCTTCCACAGCTTTTTTAATTTCCTTCTGAATGGCCAAAATAATAGCCGCAATTTCCCGCGTTGAGTTTGCGGTTTTGTCGGAAAGATGTCTCATCTCGTCTGCAACAACTGAAAATCCTTTTCCGTATTCGCCTGCATGGGCGGCAAGAATTGCGGCATTCAAGCTAAGGAGGCCTGTCTCCTCGGTAACATTTTTAATGACTGACAGTATTTTTTCAACATCAGCCGACCTTTTGGATAAATCATCCATTATAGCCGCAAGCGACATTGCAAATTCCTTAATCGTATTGATGCTTGCTATTGCATTTGAAACAGACTCCGCGCCCTTGCTTGAGATTATATCTGTTGTCTGGGTGCTGAGAGAGGCTGCTTCTTTGATGATATTCTCCACCTCTCTTACAGTGGCGGTGATTTCTTCAACAGAAGTTGAAGCCTGCTCCACTGCAGAAGACACCGCCTCTGCCATTGAGGCCACTCCCTGAGCGGTTTGTGCAAGTTCAGACACAGCCGTATACGAATTATTGAGGCTCTGGTTAAGGTTATCGGCGCTGACTGCTATCTGCTGTGATGTGGCGCTTGTCTCAAGGATTGCGGAAAGATTATCACTTGAAAGGGAAAGTAGTTTTTCAGTATTCACGACAATTTGCTTCTGGAACGCTGAGGCGTTCTTTACAAAATCTGAAACTTCCTCGGTAGACCTCTGCTGTTTATCCGCAACATCCACAACTCCTTTGAATGTCGTGTTAAGCTGATTTGCTGCAGAGGAAACTTCCCCTGATAGGTTTTTTATCTTTTTAATCGCCCCATCAATCTGATTAATAAGGTATCTAAGACCGTTTGCTATGGCTCCGACTTCGTCGTCATGCAGGGCGCTGACATCCACAGTCAGGTCTCCGCTGGTAACTACTCCTATACGCTCACTTAAATTCCCTATCCGTTTCCCGACATTCCGCTGAAAAAAAACATAGATGAGAATGGATAAAACAATAAAAATAACACCCTGAAAAATAAGTGCGGTAATCAGGCTGGAAGTTGTTTCTTTTTTTATATTTTTCAGGCTATACCGGATTACCTGCTTGCCTATCACTTCAGTGCCTGCCTTAATAGGAAACTCAATGGCAGTAAGTAATTCCTTTTCCCATCCCGGATGCGTCTTTGAAATTACAGAGACGCCGTCCTTATCAAAGATCTCTACAGACCAAATATCCGGGTCAGAATGCATCTGGTCCACTAACGGCTCAATAAATGTATAGTCATAACTGACAATGGCAATAGCGGCAGTATTACTGATCAGGGTTGCTGTCAAGAGAACCCTCTGCCTGAGCTGTCTTTCAAGCATTGTGGAGTTATTGGAAAACGTCATGTAAAAAATAGCGGATTGCCCTATCAGCAGGATTATAAGCACCCTTTGGATAAATTTCGTAGATAATCTCTTGGTTACTTTCACCTATAAATATCGCCTTTTACTAAAGATTCAACCACAGAGAACACAGAGAATGTTTAAAATTAAAAAAGAAAAAATCAAAATGCAAAATTAAGGAAGTCATTATTTTTTAATTTTTATCTTTTAATTTTTAATTTGCATCTTCTCCGTGCTCTCTGTGGTAAATTGTCTTTTTATAATGTCTGCCTAAAACTTCATTGGCACGGCGCTGTTATTCTTTATAATTTCCTGCGCTGCTGGCGTCTTAATAAACTGAATAAATTTTTCGGCTGTCGCTGATTGTTTCTTGCCTGTTACCAGCATAAAGGGTTTTATTATATGCCACGTACCGGATATAACTGTATCTACAGAAGGAGCTATACCGTCAAGTTTCAGCGCCTTGAGTTTCCCGTTTGACATCTCAATTGATTCAAGATCTGAAAAGCCGATTGCATAAGGATTTTTCATAAGGGCATTATTCATGTCCTTGTGCTTTGCCATTATAAGAACCTCAGGTATTTCTATCAGATCAGCAAAGCACGGTATACCGTTACGGACCGAGACCTTTGTAGAGTCCGGGTCGGGTCGGGTAAACGGCATAATCTGCACATCAGGCCCGCCGAGTGCACTCCAGTTTTTAATCTTTCCTTCATATATATTGCATACCTGCTGGCTTTTAATGCCGTCAATCTTTAATACTTCAGTATTTATTGTCACAACTGTGGCAGTACTTGCTATATGAAAGACCTTAAGCCCCCACTTTTTTTGTCCGTTGTCAAGCTGCTGCGCAGCCATGCCGATATCAAGGTCGCCCTTATACGCGCCCATTATCCCGCCTTTAGCCTCAATGGATTCCTGCTTGACTTCAATTACATCGCCCTGGTTTTTTCCCATATACGCCTTGGCGAGTTCTGTAACTAACTTAATCATACCGCCTGAGCCTGCTATTTTTACAGGTTCAGCCCATGAAACAGTAAAAGACAGCATGATGATAAACAGCACCGAAATAAAAAGATACTTCTTTGCCATTTACTTATCCTCCCTTTATTAATGGTCACACTTAAAACTTAAAAAACATTACACTGTTAAATTAATCACATTTAAGCGCCATTGTCAAGTGAATTTCCATTAATTATACACTTCTGCGACCCATTAAAAAAAGCCTTATCATCAAAAAACCGAATGCAAAGCCGCCAAGGTGGGCAAACCATGCAACACCGCCGTGGTCTGCGGCGCCTTTGCTCAATATGCCGTTAATAAACTGGATTGCAATCCAAAGCCCGATGACAAACACAGCAGGCAGTGCAATGACACGCATAAAAAATCCGAAAAAGATAAGGGTATAAACCCTGGCCCTTGGAAATAAAAGTATATAGGCTCCGAGTATGCCGGCAACTGCGCCGCTGGCCCCTACCATCGGCACCATGGATGAAGCGGATGTAAGC
>JACRGX010000013.1 GCA_016212185.1 Nitrospirota bacterium | reverse complement strand
CTTTATGGGATAACGGAAGAGGAGAAGAAGATAATAGAGGAGCAATAAATCTCGTTATCCTTTTATGTTATAATTAATCATTAGGGGGACAAAATGAATGCAGTTAAATATCATTCTGTTGTAAATGAAAACGGCACGATTGAATTGCCAAAGCTTCCCTTTCCGAAGGGAGCAAAAGTTGAAGTGATAATACTTCCAGATAAGGAATTTTCTGAAATGATGCAGGCAGCAGAAAGCAGCTTGAAATTTTGGGACAATCCAATAGACGACGCTATCTGGAACAATGCTTAGACAGAGGGACATTGTCCTTATCCCGATACCCTTTACAGATTTAACCTCTCAGAAAAAACGACCCGCAGTCATTATTTCTTCTGACAACTACAATGACTCTAATGAAGATATCGTTGTAGTTGCTCTTACCTCAAATGTTGAGCCGCGAGAATTTTCAGTTGCGCTGACAAACGATGAGTTAGAGGAGGGCACTTTAAAGGTTACAAGCATGATCAGGGTTGATAAAATTTATACTCTTAACAAGTCAATTGTCATAAAAACGTTTGGCAGGGTAAAGCCGGATATTCTTACAAAGATAAAGGATTCACTTGCAACGCTTATTGAGGTACATGCCGCGCCTTAGAATTTATAGCATTCTCATGCTGGACCTACACAAAAAGAAAAACTCCCTTCCGTATTGAAAAGGCAATTAAAGAATTTGCACATGTTCTATAATTGAAATGTTTGGAAAGGCAGGTGACTCAAATGATCCCTGAAGAATTGGAACAGGCAAATCTCCCGGCATGGACGAGATACGGCATACTTGAAGGCTATCGCGGTTCGCACGGACACGGGACTTACATTCCAAGCACAGAGCCGAATTCGGTGGACGACATTGATATATTTAGGGTTGTTGTACAGCCTGAAGAACATTACCTTGGTCTCGGCAGTTACTTGAAGACTCAGGAACATTATGAGACTTTTATTGGGCAGTATGACGTTCTTGTCTATGATATACGGAAGTTTATGCATTTACTTTCCAAGGGGAATCCTAATGTCCATATCTTTCTGTGGCTGAGACCGGAAGACTATTTCAAAATAACCGGCGCCGGTGAATATTTATTATCCCACCGTACAGAGTTTTTGTCGCAAAAGGTTATTCAGTCTTTTGGCGGCTATGCGGTTTCACAGCTTAGGCGTATGACTCATTTTGAATACAAAGGGTATATGGGTGACAAAAGAAAAGCTCTCGTCAATCAATATGGATATGATTGCAAAAATGCCGCTCATTGCATAAGACTTCTTGCTACCGCCCTTGACTTGCTTAAAACTGGGAACCTTGTTGTTTATCGTGAGAAAGACGGGGAAACCCTTATTGAAATAAAGACAGGCAGGTGGACTCTTGAAAGGGTTAAAGAGTATGCAAACAAGCTTAAGATGGAATTTGAAAGCCTTGCGCCGCTTTCAACCCTCCCTTTATCGGTTAATCAGAAGATGCTGGAAGACGTTTTATTAAAAGTAATGAAGCTGGCGTGGAAAGAGGCTTAAACCAACTATGATTTGCTGAAAAAGGAAAGTTTAAACGAGAGATTGTCGTTACCGATGAAAAGATTGAGGGTATTGTTTATGAGCTTTACGGGATAATGAACGTGGAGAGGAAGATAATAGAAGGCGTATGATTTTACAGAGAGTTTCAGGTAAAATAAGGTCATAAAGGAAAAGTGGAAATGCAGGAAAAAGAGCGCAAGATTGTTGAAAAATTTAAGGAGCTTGTATCTCAGAAGGTAAAGGTGCATGAGGTAAGGGTATTCGGCTCGCGCGCACGGGGAGATGCGACAGAGGAATCAGACCTTGATGTGCTTATTGTGGTTGACTGCCTTGATCATGCAATAGAAAAATATATCAGCAACTGCGCATGGGAAGCGGGTTTTTCTGAAGATATAGTAATAATGCCGGTTGCAATAAGCCTTGATACCCTAAGAAATACTCCGATTCGTGAATCTATATTTATAAAGAATGTTTATCGGGAAGGTGTACGTCTGTGAATGATGAGATACAGCCCAGAGCGCAGGAGTTTATAAGCAAAGTAGAAAGTTATTTATTTAAGACAAGTTGATTGTGTTTGTACAATCAACTTTAACAATCCCCAAAGAGGTTTGCAGATAATGCTTCTTAAAAAACTAATCGTAGGGCCGCTTCAGGAAAACTGCTATATCGCAGGCGATGAGAAGACTAAGCAGGCGATTGTCATTGACCCCGGAGATGAGGCGGACAGGATTATTGATGTAATCAAAGATGAGGGCTTGGAGGTCACTGCAATTGTCTGCACACATTCGCATTTTGACCACGTAAGCGGAGTAGGCGAGATTAAAAAAGCAACAGGCGCGAAAATTTTCATACACAAGGGCGACATGGAGTTATATGATTCGGCAAAGGACCAGGCGGCATTCTGGGGATTTAATCTTGACGACATCCCCCGGCCTGACGGGTTTATAAACGAGGGCGACGAGATTAAAGCAGGCGGTCTGACTTTTAAGGTGTTGCACACGCCCGGTCACAGCAAGGGGAGCATCTGTCTCTACGGTCATGGAACTGCATTTACGGGTGATACGCTTTTTGAAGGCAATGTCGGAAGGACGGATTTTCCCGGCGGAAGCATGGCAGAGCTTAAGGAATCATTTAAGAGACTGCTGACACTGCCCGAGGATACAAAAGTTCTCTCAGGCCACGGTAATGATACCACCATCGGAAGGGAAAAAAGGGAAAACTTCTTTGCAGAAGAGCTGTAATTTTTTTTGCTGATGAAGTCAAAGAAAAAAGCAAAAAAACACCCCTGCCCTGACTGTAATTTCTGCCAGTGGTGCAGTGACGAACGCTGTAATATGTGCAGGCACAGGCCTAAGGCTTCCAAAAAGCACAAAAAGAAAAAACACAAACCGCTTTTCAGTAAATTTTAGAAAAACCATTGAATGCAGGCAGGCATAGATGCATTAGTTAATATTCGTGTTTACAGATTTTGTTAAACTATCATCAATCAAAAAGCATAAATCAGATTATTGTGGCGCTCCGCCCACACCCGGGTTACCTTTCTTGCTTGCCCAAGAAACGTAACCCAAAGAAGGGCACCCTGCGAAGCTTTCCGGGCGGTTCGTTTAGTCAGTCTCCGGTAAATTAATTCAAACTCAGTCCTTCGGTCTTCAAACATGAATTAATTTTTAACCCTGCGACCTCCCTCTCTCACCTGAAATCTTCGAAAGGGGTCATAACATAGTAGTTCAAGGGTTCCCCTTCAGATAAAAAATAGCTGGGGGCCACATTTCTTTGGATACTTTCTTTGGTGGTCAAAGAAAGTATCTCCGTCTGAAAAACATATGAAAATATATTAACTTTGTGTTTGCAACGGTGTTGCACTAAAGCTTTTTCAGACACCTATGCCTGCTTGCATTTCAACTTTATTTTAGCTGAATATCCATCTCTTAAACTTCCAGAAATGCAGGATTTTAAGCAGAAATGCGGTGTCCTGCTGTTCCATTGCGACCTCTTCAATCTTGAGCCGGTTTGTCTCAATTTCCTTATCCTGCGACCGCTGAAGCCCGCCGTCGGCGATAAAATGCCTTATCCTCTCAAACTCTCCGCTGTCAAGCCACACCCCGTGCCTTCCGCATTCATCTATCATCACGCCGGAGATTCTGTTGAAATTTTTTCTGTTCATCAGCTTCCCGCACCTGACGCACGGGATATATTCAACAGACTCTCTGAGGGGTTCTTTTTTATATTCATCCTTAAAATCTGTTTTTTTGAAAACATCATACTCTGTGGTGGCGCGGTGAAATTTTACCCTGTCAAGCCACATGCCGCTGCATGAAGGGCAGACATTGTACTCTTCATCATTGATGACGCTTGTTGTTAGGGGCGCTTTGCACCGGGGACATACCGGCGGGGCAGGCGCAGTGGTTTCGCCCTGATGTCCGCCGCACAGAGGGCAGACCTTATAACTGACATTTATATCCTTGCCGCAGTGTTCGCACTTTTTGGTTTTAGCCATGAGAAATATTATAAAGCATTTGTTGAAATTCAGTTAGAAAATTTTTTTGGCAGGTAGCCCTATATTTGACAGAGAATTTTTTATATGATAAATTGATTAAACAACAATTAGACGAATTAAAAATAGAACGAACAGTATGAAAGACAAATCCCGCGACAACATTAAAGCCGCGCAATTATTGGAAGAGAAGGAGTTTTACGACTCTTCTGTCTCACGCTCGTATTATGCGGCGTATCTTGCAGCATGGCATCATTTATCAAAGATAGGTATTCAGCCTTTGCATGAGGCAAAAAAAGGCGGTATTTATTGGCGTCATGACTTATTCCCTGAACTTTTATGTGATGAATATAAACTTATCGGACCAGACCAAATGTCAAAATTTGAAATATTATATTCCCGTAGAATTAAAGCAGATTATTATGTTGATAAAGTCGTGAAAGAGGAGGCCGGTGATTCATTTAAACTGGCTTCAGATTTTATCTCATTATTTTTAGATAACAAGGGGATAATTGAATGACACCTGAAGTGCGCGCAGAAGTATTACGACTTATGGAAAAAACTATTAATTATAGTTATCCACTTCGGTGGGCTGATAAAAAAACTACTATGGCAGATTTCGATGGGCGTGAATCAACTATTGATGTGTTTTCTATTCCTGCTTTAGAGCAAATTAACTTCTTGACTAAAATGAGTCCTATCAGAAAACAGATTAAGGAAATGACAGGGCATCGTTGTATTTTTATATTCCATTCACCAGAGGCTACAGCAGCCCACTATTCACACCTCTTCCCGATAACACATAGGGTTCACATCATGAAAGGGGAAATTCAATTCTCATTACCAGCACCAGGCAGTACTGAAGGGAAACCCATAATAACCAGCCCGCCACAATATAATATTTACGACATAAAGGTTGCCGCATGACTCGTGTTATCCTCGGGACTAATGCCATTGAAAATTGTGATAGTGCAATAACAATCGCCGGGGTTCCACTCTTTTCATATAAGATAGATGGTGATAAAATAAGTCTTACATTCAACATTTCAAGCCCGCCTGCAACTGCTGAAATACAAATTATAGACAATATAGTTTACAAAGGAGAAATTACTTTAAAAACAGCCCCAAATTCTGTTTTTGTTAAATTTAGAGATAATCTTTTAATAGATCTGTTGATTAATGTGGATTCTGCAATTGTTAATTTAGATCTACGTCACATAGGCATTAATATCTACACAGATACGAATGCCCTTCATATCGGCGGTTCACAGCTTTCACAGAATGTTATTAGTCAATGTTCTTCCGGGATTGTAGTGGGATAAATTATATATTCGTATTTGCTAAACATACCGTATTGACAGGGAAACACTAAAGGTTTAATCTAAACTGTGTTTGAACTCCCTTTTAAATCATCGGCTTTCCCATGGCAAAAGGCGCTCCGCATTGTCAATATCCTTCTTGCCGTATCCATATTCTTTTCAGGCTTATGGCTTACGCGGGACATCATCATCAGTGTTTTTTTAAAGAAAAATCCCCAAACAGCATTCATGGGGGATAAGATTAAAACGGCTCCTGTATTAAGGACGAAAGACATTATGAATTACGCAGGCATTCTTGAGAAAAATCCGTTCGGCAGTCCCATGAAGCTCATTCCGCTGACTTCAGGATATGAAGCAAAAGGCGCAGGTTCGCCGGCAAGTTTAATCCTTGTCGGCACGGTTGCAGGTCCTAAAAACCTGAGCTATGCAATATTTGAGGACAAGTCACAGTCCCGCTCTGCGGGACAGGAGGTCTTTGCTTATGGAAAGAATGTCTATAATTATGGTATCTTGTCAAGGATAGAAAAAGGCTGGGTTGAATTAAAACAGGGCGCAAATACCTACAAAATACCCGTTACCGAGATACGAATAACCGAGATGGAATCAAAGGCTCCCGGCGTATTTGCACAGAAGGTCGGAGAAAAAGAATATATACTGGACCAGAAGAGAATTCAGGAGGCGTTAAACACCCCTGAACAGATACTTACTGATGCAAGGCTCCTGCCGAACCTGCATGACGGCAGACAGGAGGGATTTACGCTTTCAGAGGTAAAGACAGGCGGTATGTATGACAGCCTCGGTCTTAGAAACGGCGATGTCTTGCTGAGGGTAAACAGGCTTGAAATATCAAGCCCGGACGCTGCAATGCAGGCCATGTCTGCTTTAAAAGGAATGGACAGGGTCAACCTTGATGTAATAAGAAACGGCAGCAGGATGACAATGACTTATCAGGTGAAATGAAAATGAAACAGTTATCAGTTATCAGTTATCAGTTATCAGTTAAAAAATTTCTTATTTCTTGTTTTTCAGTTATCATTTTTTTATTCACTGTTCACTGTTCACTGTTCACTGCTGTTTATGCAGAAACTAAAACAACCGACCAGCAGAAAATCACCTTTAATTTTGTTGAGGTTGAAATACCCGCGGTAATTAAATTCATCAGCGATATTACAGACAAAAATTTCATCTTTGATGAGAGGATTAAGGGCAAGGTTACAATCATCGCCCCCACAAAGCTTACGGTTGAGGAATCCTTTATGCTCTTTACGTCAATACTTGAGCTGAAGGGCTTTACCGTTGTGCCTTCAGGGACCAAGGCTTACAAGATTATCCCTGTCTCTGCGGCAAAACAATCAGGGGGGCTTTATAAAGATGAAAAAGCCCCTGTCAATGAGGCCTACATAACAAGGCTTCTGCCTGTTGAATACATCAAGGCAGAGGATGCTGTGAGGTTTATCCAGCCCATGGTCTCAAGGGACGGGCATATATCTTCATTCGGACCCGGCAATTATATCCTTATTGTTGATTCTGCCCTTAACATAGAGAAAATCCTCGCTATCCTTAAGAATATTGACCAGCCTCAGGTGAAGGAAAAATCCGTAAAGATAAATGTATATCCGCTTGAAAATGCGGACGCCACTGAGCTTTCAAAGGTACTGGAAGGCATACTGAAATCAGCTCAGTCATCAAAGGGAGGCTCTGCGCTTTTTGAGGCAATAGGCGGCATCAGCATCACGGCTGACAAGGCGACGAATTCCCTGATTATCGTTGCATCTCAAAGCGACTATCAGAACATTATTGAGGTAATAAAATCCCTTGATAAGAGAAGACGGCAGGTCTTTGTTGAGGCAATGATTATTGAGGCGTCCATAGACAGGCTTAAAGAACTCGGGACAAGGTGGAGGGCAATGGCAAGGCATGAAGGTGAGCCTATTGCCATAGGCGGTGTCGGTAAAATGGACTCAAGCGCTCTCATGTCAGTGATTAACGGGCTTACAGGATTTACAGCAGGCGGAATGGGGAATTTCCTTAATGTGCCTATAACTACAATCAGTTCTGCCGGCGCTGCCACTACGTCTACTCTTAGCGTGCCGGGTTTTGCAGCGCTTTTCAGCCTGAGCGATTTTAAGGACGCCATAAATGTCCTTTCAACACCCCAGATACTCACGTCTGACAATGAAGAGGCAGAGATTGTTGTCGGAGAAAATGTCCCGTTTATCTCAAAGAGAGAGCGCGACATAACCACTACCAACACAGTGCTGAGCTCTATTGAGAGAAAAGATGTCGGCATAACGCTCAAGATTACGCCCCAGATAACAGAAGGCGGTTATGTGAAACTCAATATGTATCAGGAAATATCATCTGTCAAGGAAGGAACGGAAAGCATAATTACCACTGTGGGACCCACTACCACCAAGCGCTCAACAAAAACAGCAGTTGTTGTCAAAGATGCGCAGACAGTTGTCATCGGAGGTCTCATACAGGAAAAAGATGAAGAAACCGTTGCCAAGGCGCCTCTGCTTGGAGATATCCCGCTTTTAGGCTGGCTCTTTAAATACAAAACCATATCAAAGAAAAAGACAAACCTCCTTGTGTTCCTTACGCCGCATATTGTCAAGGAATCAGAACAGCTCTTAAAAATAACTACTGAAAAGCACAAGGCTTTTTCCATGGAAGAAAAACTGTATATTGAAGGCGAACTTCTGGTCAGATTTAAAGACGGAATCTCAGAGGAGCGAATAAAGGAGATTATTAGCCAACAGGTTGCAACAATTATAAAATTTATTAAGGGAATAAATGTTTATCATCTGAGGCTAAGACCTGAACAAACGATTGTCCACAAAAAAACTGAAGATAGTGTTACTCTCCTTTGTGATTTGCCTCCTTGTGTTGTAGAGTGGAGGGAAGTAATACCTGGACAGAGCGTAGAAGATGCCATAAATGAGTTTTCATCCATGCCCGAGGTTCAGTATGCAGAGCCTAACTACAAGGTCAGAATTCAGGGTGATATGCCGTCTCAAGGCGCCCCCAAACCCCAGCCTGAAAAACCATCAAGCAGCAGTATGCCCCATATGTACGGAGGCCCCCTGCATCCGTTTTTAAGCGGGTTGGACAGAAGATAATCTGAGGGGTTTTCAGTTCCTGCTATGGAAACCATAAACAACATAAATGATGAGGACATAGAGCCTGCACTGCTTAAAGACCTTCCGCTTTTATTTGTAAAAGGCAATGTCTTTTTGCCTTTGCGCAGTCAGGGCGGGGAACTGCTTGCCGCAGTTGCCGACAATCAGGGCGTATTGGCGCTCATGGATGTGGCAAGGACGCATAACCTTAAACCAAGACCTGTTCAGGCTCCCAAAGGCGTGATACTTGATGCCATTAACCGCATTTACAGCCGCACAAGCAGTGTCAGCGATGTAATGGGTGAAATCAAGGGCGAAGACCTGTCAATGATTGCCACAGAGTTTGAGTCTCCCAAAGACCTTATGGAGCTTACAGAAGAGGCGCCGATTATCAGGCTTCTGAATGCGCTTTTGGTGGAGGCTGTAAAGGAAAGGGCCAGCGACATACACATAGAGCCTTATGAAAACGGGCTTGATGTCAGATTAAGGGTTGACGGGGTTTTACGGAAGGTTCTCACACCGCCGAAGATTATTCAGGACGCATTCATATCAAGGATAAAAATCCTTGCAGGGCTTGACATAGCGGAAAAGCGCCTCCCTCAGGACGGAAGGATAAGACTGCTTGTCGGAGGAAAGGATATTGACATAAGGGTCTCAATAGTGCCGACCTCAATGGGTGAAAGGGCAGTGCTCAGACTGCTTGACAGGCAGATGGGCGTCTTAAGCCTTGAGATGATCGGTCTTGAAGGCGCTACGCTTAGCACATTCAGGGATTTTTTATCGCGGACCAGCGGGATAATACTTGTTACAGGACCGACAGGCTCAGGAAAAACAACCACACTTTACTCTGCGCTCCTCAGGCTTAATACTGAAGAAAGAAATATTATTACAGTGGAAGACCCGGTGGAATATCAGCTTAAGGGTATAGGGCAGATTCACGTAAACCCGAAAATCGGGCTTACATTTGCATCAGGGCTGAGGGCAATTCTAAGACAGGACCCTGATATAATGATGGTCGGAGAGATAAGGGATGTTGAGACTGCGGAGATTGCAGTGCATGCCTCGCTTACAGGGCATCTTGTCTTAAGCACCCTGCATACAAACGACGCGCCGGGCGCGCTCACAAGGCTTATTGATATGGGCATAGAGCCTTTTCTTGTCGCATCATCTCTGATAGGAGTCCTTGCCCAGAGGCTTGTAAGGGTAATCTGCCCTCACTGCAAAGAGGCGTATGAACCATCTGAGGCAGAAAAGGAATATTTTCTTAACTCCTCACTCCTCACCCCTCACTCCTCACTGTTTTTGCACAGAGGCAGAGGCTGTGATAAATGTCTCGGCAAGGGTTATCTCGGAAGAACCGGACTGTTTGAACTTTTGGAAATTACCCCGGAGATACGGTTAATGATTGTGGAAAGGAGAGATGCTCAGGGCATCAGGGACTCAGCCATCGGGCAGGGTTTTAAGACATTGCGTGATGACGGCATCGGAAAGGTTTTAAACGGGATTACGACATTAGAAGAAGTCTTGAGGGTAACGCAGAAAGAAAGTTAAAAGTTATCCCGACGCTTCGGGATAACTCTTAACTCATTAATTAAACCATGCCGCTTTTTAAATACACCGGATACAACGAAGACGGTTCAGAGATTAAAGGGACTCTGGAGGCAGACAGCCCTAAGAGTGCGGCCCTTAAGGTAAGGGCAACCGGACTTTTCCCAAAAGAGATTATCAGGGCAGAATCTTTTAAAAAATCATGGCGCTCAGGGATGATGCGTAAGAATCCTGCTGCCATGCTTCCTGAAATTACAAGAAACCTATGCACTTTGCTGTCCGCAGACGTTCCAGTGATAGAGGCAATCGGCGCCTCAGCCTCAGAGCAAAGGGGCGAATGGAAAAATATCCTCATAGACATAAAAGAAAGGCTGTCAGCCGGCGCATCGCTTGCAAGGGCCATGCAGGCATATCCTTTAATTTTCCCCGAATTTTATACAGGCATGGTCTCTGCCGGAGAAAACAGCGGAAGGCTGGCCGAAGTGCTTACGAAATTAGCAGACTTTTTTGAGGCGCAGGAGTCCATAAAAAATAAATTGAGAAACGCACTTGTATATCCTGTATTCATGATATTTGTAAGCTTTTTTGTGCTCTCGTTTCTTTTTACATTTGTCATACCGAAGATAACAAAAATATTTGAAGAAACTTCGGCGGCTCTGCCTTTTATTACTCAGGTTTTAATAATGGTCAGTGCGGCATTTCAAAAATTCTGGTGGCTGATGGCTTTATTAGCGGCAGGAGCGGCAGTTTTTTATAAAAGGCTTAGAAGAACAAAAAGTGAGCAAATAGATGCATTACTGCTTAAGGCTCCGCTTGGAATACTGCAGAGCCTTTATATTTCGCGTTTTGCATTGACCATGTCGTTTCTTCTTTCAGGCGGGCTTCCTATACTTCAGGCAATGCAGTTAAGCGCAGGCGCTGTGGGTAATGCCCATCTGAAAAAGAGGATAATGTCCGCGCGCAATCATGTCTCACAGGGGGCAAAGATTTCAACGAGCCTTGAAGGCTTTCCGCCGACATTCCTGCAGATAATCTCAACCGGCGAGCAAAGCGGTCAATTGGCTGAGGTCTTAAAAAGAGCGGCGGCGTCTTATGAGGCTGAGTTTGACAGGAAACTCCAGAAGTTTGTGAGCCTGCTGGAGCCGTCTCTCATATTGCTCATGGGATTGATTGTCGGCTTTATTGTGCTGGCAGTGCTCCTGCCGATATTTGAATTAAACCAGTTGATAAAGTAAATTGGGGTCAGGTCTTCAAACATCACTCAATAATCTCAATGCCTTTATCTGCTCAGCTCTCCGCATTACACGGAATCTTATAAAGATTACTGTGCCGTCAGGAGGAAGCTCCCGCCACTACATGCATAACCTGCTAAATAGCGGCGGCGTAAACGTGCACTTCTTTGCTGAGTCTGTTCACTAATCTGTCCTTTTCTATTTCAAGGTCATACCGCGCCTGCAGATTTATCCAGAACCGGTCTGAAAGACCAAAATAACGCGATAACCTCAATGCAGTGTCCGGAGTGATGGAACGTTTGCCGTGGACTATTTCATTGATGCGCCTTGCCGGTACACTGATGTCCTTTGCCAACTTATACTGGCTAATTTCCATAGGTTTAAGGAATTCTTCCATAAGAATTTCACCCGGATGAATCGGCTGTAATTTGTGTTTAGTCATATATGCCTCCTAATGATAGTCAACGATTTCTACGTTGTAAGCATTCCCATCACGCCATTCAAAACAGATACGCCAGCGAATATTAATACGGATGCTGTTTTGACCTTTCCTGTCACCTGATAGTTTTTCAAGGTGATTGGAAAGCGGTATACGCAAATCCTGAAGCGCCTCAGATGCGTCTAATATTTCAAGTTTTCGCCGTGCAATTTGCTGAATACTCTGCGGAAGTTTACGGGAAAATTCACGATTGAAAAGTCTTTCTGTCTTCCCGCACGCGAAACTTTTTATCATTAATCTTAATAATATCGCATCACGTTAATAATGTCAACCGTTATTATTGGGCATTTACGATTGAGACAGCAGTTGCATAACATTAAGAACTCAGTCGTAATTAAAATTGGGGTCTGTTCTTCATGCATCGCTCAACAATCTCAATGCCTGTATATAGCCGAGTCTCCGTATTGCACAACCACTATTATGACTTCAAAGAACTTGCTTTTTGGTGGGTAGATGGTTATAGTAAAAATATATTTTATAGAGGTTGACTGATATGCCCAAAACAATTAATGCAGTATACGAAAATGGTGTTTTTAAGCCTTTAGAGCCGATTTCTCTGAAAGAGCACGCGCGTGTTACGCTTGATATAAACTTAGACGATAAACTGCGCCGGCAATTAAAGGACCTGACAGAAAATATTTACAAAAGAACTGCTAAATATGCAGAAGATAACCGCAGGAAATAACTACACGATAGACGGTATCCGCCAATAGCAGACATTCTTTAACTTATGTTAAACTCCTATATGGAGCTAATCTTACGAGTTAAAGAGCTTATTAAAAATGGAAACTACAGACTCACATTGCATGCTGAAATAGAAGGAGATGCAGACTATATAAGCATTGCCGATTTAGAAGAAGTTTTGATGCATGATAAATGTGAACTTATAGAAGATTATCCAAAGGATCCAAGAGGGCATTCTTTTTTGCTGTTTGGATTTACAGGGCAAGGACAGCCAGTACATGCACTGTGTTCTATTCACGAGGAGACTTTAGTTGTAATTACAGTATACAGACCCGATCCTGAGTTATGGATTAATTGGAAGATAAGAAAGGAGGGAAAATGAAGACATGTCCTTTTTGTAAAGGTAACATTGAAGTTCGTAAGATTAACCATATGCACAAGTGGGGCAGTGAATTTTATCTTTTTGAAAATGTCCAGACAGAAGTTTGCAGACAGTGCGGAGAGGTATTTTTTCTCCCTGACACTTTGAAGCTAATTGACAAATATGTAATGGAAAAGAAATCTGGTCAAAAAACTCTTTGTATTCCAGTGATTGAAATGTCTAATATGGCAATTGTATAGCTTTTTAAAGCAGTGGAATAAAATGGAAAATTCAAAATCAAAAAAATCTGTTTATCGTTCATCCTTTACGCATTACGGCTTCACCCTCATTGAGATAATGATAGTAATCTTCATTCTTAGCATCCTTGCCGCCATTATAGCGCCTAAGCTTATCGGTAGGACTGATGACGCAAGGGTTGCGGAGGCAAGGATTCAGATAAAAAACTTTGAAACTGCGCTGAAGCTTTTTAAGATGGACAACGGCTTTTACCCTTCTACCGAGCAGGGGCTTACGGCTTTAATCACAAAACCTGAAACAGGGCAGATACCCATGAATTATAAAGAGGGCGGTTATCTGGAGAAAAAAAAACTGCCGTTAGATTCGTGGGGCAATCCTTATGTATACATATCCCCCGGTACTCAGGGTGATTACGATATCATCTCTTACGGCGCTGACGGCGCTTCGGGCGGCGAAAAATACGATGCAGACATTACAAACTGGGACCTGTAAGCTAAGGATGAGGGATGAAGGATGAAGGATGAAAAAAAGTATTCTTCTGCTTTCTGCTTTCAACCTTCAACCCTCAACCTTCAACCTTTTTCATCAGGTTTTACCCTCATTGAGCTAATCCTTGTAATTTTTATTCTCTCGCTGATGCTTGCTTTGGTAATGCCTTCTTTCAGGGACATGGGAGGCACATTAAAAACTGAGGCGATGCACATAGCCGGCGCGCTTAGATATGTAAATGACGAGGCAGTCGGGAAAAAGCAGACTTACCTCCTGAATATCAATCTGAATGACGAGTCCTGGGGAATTGAAGGAAATAATGAAAAGAAAAAAACAAGCCTGAAAGGGAATGTTGAAATACAAGATGTGTTTATCCCGTCGCTGGGTGAAGTCTCAAGCGGCAAGGTTACAATAGAGTTTGGTCCGTCAGGCTCGGAAGAGCCGTTAATATTTCACTTTAAAAAAGATAAAGCCGAATATACGGTTATTTTTAACCACATAAACGGCAGGGTCAGGGTTATTGAGGGGTATGCGCTATAGAGAAAGGGGTCAAGGGGTCAAGGGGTCAGGAGTCCGAAAAACTGTTCACTGTTCACTGTTCACTGTTCACCACTTCCCGACGCTTCGGGAGAGGGCGGGTTTCACCCTCCTTGAAATCATGATTGCCCTTGCCATAATTGGTACAATTCTTCTGACAGTCATTTATACGGTTAATTATCATGCCCAGTTATCGTATGAGCACACGCTTGCCACAAGGATATTTTTGTTTGCAAAAGAGAAAATGGCAGAATTGGAGATGAACCCCAAGAATGAAAAAGGCATATCACCGGATAAAGATTTTTCTTATGAAAATACAGTGAGGGACACAAATAACAATAATATTATTGAATTAAAAACAATGGTAAAGGGATACGGCAAAGAGGTAATGCTAAGCGAGTTTGTTTTTAAAAAAGCAAATAAGAACTAAGAAATAGGAACTAAGAAGTGAAAACAAAAAAGTTAAAAACAGAAAATGGCAGGTTTTTACTTCTCACTTCTCACTTCTCACTTCTCACTTGTAAAAAAGGTTTCACCCTCATTGAAGTTCTCATAAGCCTTGTGCTTTTGACTGTGATGCTTGGAGTGGTATACGGTTCATTTTTTACCGTACAAGAGGCGCTTGAAAGGTTCAACGGTGTATCCCTCAAGTATCATGAGGCAAGGACTGCATTAGATATTATGCGCCGTGAAATTGAAGGGGCATTCTTATCAGAGCAGGAAACGCAGAACCTTGCCTATCGGCAGACAGGCGCTGAACGCCGAACTTATTTTATTATTGAGGACAGGGATATATTTGGAAAGCCGGCATCAAGGCTTCGCCTGACGGCATTTAATTTCAGGGGCGGAGGAGTAAGCGCTGTCTCTTATTTTGTTGAGGAAAAAGACAGAAGGTTCAGGCTTGTAAAGGCAGAATCGCCCGCAGCCCTTCTGGTCAAAGGATATCCGGCGGAAATTATTGATGAAATAACCGGCTTTGCTGTTGAGACGTTTTTTAATGACAAATGGGTCAGGACATGGGATACGGCACAAGCAGATAAACTGCCGGACATTGTCAGGGTCAGCATTACATTTAATGATAACGGCAAAGACGTGACGCTGACCGAATATGCAATGCCGATGACAAAAAGGAAGATGTGAGGAAAACCGTTTACTGTTCACTGTTCACTGTTCACCTCACCCCCACCCTAACCCTCCCCCGTCAAGGGGGAGGGACAAGGGGGAGGGATGGCTCTGCGCTTGTAATCGTTCTCTTGATTGTTACAATCCTTACGGGGCTTGTCGTGGAGTTTGCATACGAGGTCTATATAGAAACATCTGCACTGTCAAACTGGCAGAATGTACAGAAGGCATCACTTCTGTCAAAGTCAGGCCAGACCCTAAGTGTAAATTATATAAAGAATCTCGCCGGACGCTCCTATACCTCCATAAGTGACATGGACATGCCGGATGAAGTAATGCCCGAACAGCTCCGGAATGAAGAACAAGGCTCTTTGAAAATAAAAATCATTGATGAAAATTCAAAATTCAATATCAACGGCATCATCTATCCCAATGGGCTGACAAATGAAAACGCCCTTGCATCGTTGAAAAAACTCTTTGAATATCTTAATATCAATCCGTCCCTTGCTCTCAGTATAGCAGACTGGATTGACCCTGACGGCGAACCGAGGCTTCCAAATTCAGAATATAACGCAAAGAACTTATATCTCTGGAGCATAGACGAGCTTAAGCTAATCAGCGGCATGGACAATAAGACTTTTGAACTGATCAAGCCGTTTATAACGGTTTATGGCAGCGGCCTGATAAATATAAATACGGCTGAAGTGCCTGTGCTTACTGCCCTGCATGAGAACATAACAGAAGCACTTGCGAAAAAGATTCTGGATTACAGGGAAAACTCGCCATTTGAAAACAAAGGACAGATAGTAAAGGTATCGGGCATGGAAGGCGTCGGGATACAGATACAGAATTTGATTACAGTAAAAAGTTCAGACTTCATGGTTATTGCAAGCGCTTCGGTCAATAAGATAATAAGGGATATAGAAAGCGTGATTAACACTTCCGGCAGTATTGAATACTGGAGGGAGCAATAAAAAAGTTCAAAAGGTTTGAACTTTTTTGAACAACATTAAACGGCTTGAACGATATTAATTATGAAGATAGGATTTTTTGACTGGACAGCAGACAGGCTTAGTTTTCATGTTCTTGAACAAAAAGGCAGCCGCTATACACATATAAGCTCTGCATCCGTGCCGTTAAACGGACAGTTAACCGCCTCGTTCATAATTTCTCTTGCAAAAGGCGGTTTTGAGCGCATATTCCTGAGCATTCCCCAAGAACTCCTGTCTGTAAGAGAGCTCAGTTTCCCCTTCTCTGATAAAGGCAAAATTAAAAATGCCATACCATACGAACTTGAGGGGCTTTTACTTGGAGAGACAGACAATTACTGCATGGACCATCTTGAAGCAGAATCTTCAGGGGACGGCAGCAGTGTTCTGGCGGTTGCCATTGAAAAAACAAGACTTAAAGAAATAGTCAACATGTTTTCATCTGTAAGCATGGAACCGGCGGCAGTTACCTCCATTGATATCAGACTTTCAAAGGGGAATGCCGGAATGGTTATTAAAAATTCTTCTTATGACGAAAATGTCAGACTGAAAGCTGTCATTGATGAGCTTGAAAAACCATCAATCGACCTCAGACAGGAAGAACTGTCTTACGCAGGTGATGTCAGACGCCTGAGAAAATCCCTGCGTATGACAACAGCCCTTGCGCTTATCCTGCTTGTTATTTTGTGTTCGGACACAGTTATAAAACTTTTTTCTGCAAAGAAGGAAAATGCGCAGCTTTCCAAAGAGGTAACTGCGCTTTACCGCGAGAGTTTCCCTGAGAATACAGAAATTATTGACCCCGTCAGACAGTTCAGGGGAAACTTAAATTCGCTGAAGGAGAGAAAGGCAATCCTTGCAGGCGCGCCTGTTCTTGATATACTGCTTCAAGTCTCTGAATCCAAGAAAAACATTTCCATTTATGAATTCAATATGGATGAGAAAAATATTTTTTTAAAAGGCACGGCAGTATCTTTTGAAGATGTTGACTCCTTTAAAAATGCCCTTTTGTCTGGGTTTTCAGATGTAAAGGTTATGGATTCAAAGGCGTCGCCTGATAAAAAAATTAATTTCGTAATAACAATGAAGGAAAAGGTTATATAAAAGCTATGTTCAGAAAATTGGCGCTCACAGACGGGGCTTTATCAATCATGATGTTTGCAGTAGCCATATTTGCAATATTTGCACTCACATTATTTATTTCTGCGCAGGGAATTAAGAAAAAAAACAGCGTAATGAAGACACAGATTGAGCAGATTACGGCGCTTAAAGATTATGTACGCAAAGTTAATGATGTGGTTAAATTGCAGGAAAGAAAAATGGGCATCACAAAGGCTGCAGGCGCGGTCTCCGCAATTGAGCAGAGCCTTAACAGCCTTGGGCTTAAGGCAAAGACCATTAAACCTGCAGGCATGAAAAATAGAGGAGAATTCAACGAAGAAGATGCAGAGGTAATAATTGAGGGAGTCGACCTGAATAAGATAGTAAACCTCATTTATAAAATAGAAAATTCAGTTTTGCCTCTGAAGATCAAAACTGCAAATATCAAAACCACTTTTGAAAACCCTGATAAGTTTATCTTAAGTTTTACGGTAACGCTTATAAAAAAGTGAACAGTGAATAGTGGAATACAGCAGTGATAATGTCAAATTCTAAAATCCAAATGTCAAATTAATGTCCAATAACTGATGTTAAAATTCGGACTTTGAGCTTGACTTGGCATTTGAGCTTTGTAATTTGACATTAGCAAAACATGAACAAAGCAATGATGAGAGTTAAAAAGGCGCTTATATATTTCCTGATTATTATTATTTCATTTATAATCAGCATCCCCTTTGTCTGGTATTTCGCAGTCCCTGTTAGTCTGATAAAAGATTCTCTTGAAGGCTCTGTATCAGCACAAAATAGCCAGGATGGAATCAGTGTTTCCACAGAAGGGCTGAGAAAGGGATTTTTATTTACAGTTCATGCAGACCGCATTGACTTTCAGGCAGGCCGCGCCCCTTCTCTCAGCATCACAAATATCTCGGTCAGGATTAACCCCTTCTATCTGCTGAAAAAACAGTTTGTCTTCTCCATAAAAGGCACGGTCGGCACGGGAAATATCGACGGCTCATTCAGGCTGCCTGCAAGCGGGGAGATGGCATTAACAAATATTGAAATCAATGCCATTCCTTATCTGACATCCCTCGGACTTAAGGGAGAAGGGTTTATTTCAGGCAAGGCTGTTCTGAAAAATAATGCCATTGACGTCTTGTTTGAAATCCCTGATGCAGCCCTTCAGGATGCAGTAATCAAGGTGCCGCTTCCTTTAAGCTGGTTTAATAAAATACAGGGAGTTTTTTCCATAACAGGGAATGCCGTCAGGATAGATTCCATGACCTTTGAAGGAGAAAAAGGATTTGCAAGATCAAAGGGCAGTATAAACAACGGAATTATGGATCTTGAGTTGGAACTGATGCCTGATGCCGGTTACTTTGCAAATGAGCGTGAATCTCTGGAATTAGCGCTTATCAGGCAATATCGGATATCGCCCGGGTATTACTTAATTCCTGTAAAAGGACCCGTTTAACCGGCCGCATTTCTTTTCCTTTTCAGTTTCCTGTCTGATCCTCCAATCACGGATCGTTCTGGATAATATATCCCCTGAACGCTGGTGTTCGGATATACGAGACAGCCCTTCCCTAACACAGCGCCGGGATTAGTCACGGTGTTGCATCCTGTCTGCACGTCATCCCCTAATATGGCGCCGAATTTTCTTAAGCCTGTATTGTAGGTTTTTTCTCCGGCCTTCAGCTTTATCTCTGAACCTGAGAGCTTCAGGTTTGCAAGCTTTGTTCCGGCGCCAAGGTTCACATTGCTGCCGAGTATGCTGTCTCCAATGTATGCGAAATGCCCTGCCTTTGCATCATTCAGCATCAGAGAGTTCTTCATCTCAGTGGTGTGCCCCACGACGCATCTGTCTCCGACAAGACAGTTGCCCCTTATGTAAGCGCCATGCCTGACTTCAGTGTTATTGCCTATAATTGCAGGGCCATTAATTAATGCTCCGGGCTCAACCACAGCGCCCTCTCCCACTGAAATATTATCATCAAAAAGGATCGCGCCTGCATAAAAAACAGACGCCCCCTTGAGCTCTTTGCCTTTTAGAAAGACCTTTAATCCGCCTTTTACTGCGTCGTTGTATTCAACCTTAAAACCTTTATCAATAATCTTGTTTTTATAGAGTACGCTGGTCTTTGTCAGCATAATGCCTTTTTTCCTTAACAGTGCAATGTTAGGAGTGATAGTGCTTTTAATGTAAGGCTTTAATTTGCTTAAAGCCTCCCAGACAAATTGAGTATCTTTAAATAACTCTTTGTGAACAAATTCCCTTAATTCAAAAAAATCCTCAGCTTTTAACAATAAACTCCTCCATCAATCTTGTCATTCCGTCCCGACTCATCGGGAATGCGGAATCCGTATTCTTTCCTCTGGCATCTGGATTCCCGTTTTCACGGGAATGACAGAACAAAATACGATACCCCGATACATATCATTGAACAATTTTTTGATTAAATGAATAATAACAAATTATCTGTTAATGTTTCAAAAAATAAATCAAAAGCTCTGTCACATGATATATCCCCCGCCGTGAAAATAAATAAAATGCCCTGTTACTTCAAGGGCGTCCTTGTTCCAGTCATAAGGCAGAGGCCAGTAAGGCTCGGCGTCTTTAATCGCCTTTATCGCAGCCTCATCAAGGTCTTTGTGTCCGGAGGTCCTTATGAGCTCCACCTCGCTGAGCTTTCCGTCTTTTTTGATTGTAAATTTTATATAAAGATCTCCTGTAACCCCCTGTCTTGCCGCAGTCTGAGGATACTTCCATATGTCTTCTATTTTCTCCTTCAGCAATCTCATGTAGCCCCTGTGCTGAAACTCAGGAGCGCTGAAGGTAAGATTCTTTTTTTGCGGCGCCTCTTTTGCAAATTTCTCAATTGTTTCTCTGTCAAATAAAAATGCCCTCGGGTTTAATGGCGCAGCTTTCTGATTTGTGGAGTTGTTTGAGTTGTTCAAGCCGTTTAATTCGTTCAACCCCTTTGAACTATCCGGACTATTTGAACTGCTTGAACTGCTTAAACTATTTGAACCATTCATAGTCTTTGGCGGAGTGTTTTGCGTAATGGAGAATTGCGGAGTCGTGACAGGATTATTTGCCTGACGCCTGCTAACTGACACCTCACGGTTATTCCATGCTTGACTCGCCCTGCCGCTTAAGTTTTTCGCCAAAATCTCAACAGGGCTAACGATATTTACATTGAAAATATGCCGGTTGCTCCGGTATCTCTGGACAGGAAGGGCTGTCGTCAGAATTGTGAAAAGTAAGAAATGGGACAAAATTGATAAGGCTATATAATGATTCAGTTTCAATTTAATTTGCTCTGTAACTTTCAGCCGACATTTAATCCCGGCGGGAATGGGCAATAAATCCGTACCCTGAGCGGGATGGCATTTGCCTCAGGGTAATAATATGCAGTTATCTTGAAGAAAAAAGCTCCTATGCTTCCTGATATGCTGCCGTCGGTATTTTCTCTCCACGGCCTGCTGAGTTCTAAGTCATTGATGGCAACAATGATGTAAAGATTATCCGCCTCCATCCCTTTTATGTCCAGAGGGCTGGGAATTGGAATACCCTTGGAATCTCCATATTGCGTATGCGAATGAAAATCTCCAATTATCTGAAGCTTTTCAAACTTTAAAAGTATCGGCTCTATCTTCTTATGGTTTTTGTGCTGGAAAATCACGCCCTTCGGTTTTCTTTTTGCCGTCTGCAGTGTAAAGGCATGCTCTATGATGAAGCGGTCTTCAAGGCGGTAGCCCAACAGATAGCCGAGGCTCTCCCGCTTAAACACCTCCGCAGAGCTCAGAAGCAGATCCATAAATGCATCCTCTGAAAGATAGGCTTTTAACGGTCTTCTTTTTTTGACTACTTTTCCCTGTGCCTTGGCACTCTTACTGTCATCACCGGACATGGAGCGCGTCTCACCACCCTTTCCGCTGTGCTGCCGAAGATAAATCGCTCAAGTCCTTTTTTCCCATAAGTCCCCATGACAATCATATCAACCTTTTCATCACCGGCAAATTTAATTATCTCCTCGTAGGGAATGCCCCTTACTACCTGCTTCTTAACATCCGTAAGCCCCCTGATTCCCTCAATGCAGCACGATTCCATTTCCTTCTGTGCCCATGCGGATATTTCCTTGTAAAGTTCATCCGCCGAGATATGAGGGATGTGAGAGTCTGTGGCCTTTGCAATATCATAGATGACATGAATAATAAAAAGTTTTGCGTTATAATGCTTTGCCAAATCAACCGCATACGGCAGGGCATGAAAAGAACCCTCTGAAAAATCAGTCGGAAAAAGTATTTTCTCAACCTTCATCATTAAACCTCCCTTAAATATTTTGCCCCCGCTTCAGGGGGTATGTTTAATAAGTAAAAACCTAAACTCCATTCAAACGCCGGAGCGCTTAACCGCGGCACTATTTCAATATGCCAGTGGAAATCATCACCGAGCGTATGCCAGTGCTCCCGCCTCGGTATCCTGTTGGGCGCATTATGAAGGGCCAGGTTGTAAGGCGGATCATTGAGCAGTTTTGCCAATTTATTCAGGAGAGTAAAAATTGTAAGGCCGAGGTCTTCAATTTCTTTGCCCTCGGTTTCCTGAAAAGAGCACTCATGCCTTCTCGGCACTATCCAAATTTCAAAGGGAAATGCGGAGGCAAACGGACAGAAAGCTATGAAATCCCTGCTTTCAAGGACAATCCTCTCGCCTGTCTTTTCTTCCTCCCTGAGAATATCACAGAATATGCACCGCTCTTTCATCTTGTAATATGCCTTGGCGCTGTCCAGTTCCCCCTTTATCCTTTGTGGGATAATAGGAGATGCGGTAAGCTGGGAATGTGGATGGCTGTATAAAGCGCCTGCAGCCTTGCCGTAACTCTTGGAAATCAGGATGTATCTTAATCTTTTATCATTTTCAAGGTCTAAACTCCTTTCTTTATACATCAGGAGCGTCCTTGTCACCTGCCTCACATCCATTTCTCCAGGGTTCATAATATGCTCAGGGGTCTCTATAATCAATTCATTTGCGCCTACGCCGTTTATCTTGTCGTACATCCCTATGCCTTCAGGATTTAGTTCGCCTTCAATCTGAAGCAAGGGTTTAAAATTTGGGATAACCCTCGTAAGCCATCCCGGGCTGTTTGGTTTAGAACCCTTTCCCCTGACGGCTGTTATTTCAGGAGGCGTGCTCCCTTCCCTCCCTGCACAAAGCGGGCAGTCCTGGGGGTCGTCAGGCTCTTCCCTTTCTTTTATCACAAAGTCTGTCAGGGTGGCAGGCGGAGTCTTTGCTGCAATAATCCACCTGTTAAGAACCGGGTCTTTTCTTAACTCATGCATTAAGCTCATAGATTAACCTCAATCCTTCAAATGTCAGATACGGATTTACCTCCTTTATGTCTTTTATATACGGCGCCACTAAACTTGCAAGACCGCCTGTAGCGATTATAGTAACCTTTTTTGCCAATTCTTTTCTAATTTCTTTTATGAGCCTCTCAACAGCGCCTGCATGACCGAGGATTACCCCTGAGGATATGTTGTCTGGAGTATCGTCTCCGATTGCTTTTTCAGGTTTATTGAGTTTAACCTTGGGCAATTTTGCCGTTTTTTCATGAAGCGCCTCAGCAGAAATATTTATCCCCGGCATTATGGCGCCTCCCAGATATTCGCCATCAGACGTTATAACACAAAAAGTGGTTGCTGTCCCGAAATCTACGACAAGCAAGTGACCTTTGTAAAGTTTATGCGCAGCCACTGCATTGGCAATCCTGTCTGCCCCGAGCCCTGCAGGGTTTTTTATCCTGAATTTCAATCCTGTTTTAAGCCTATAACTTACAATCATCGGCTTAGTCCCAAAACTTTTACTAATTGCATCTGCAAAAACAGGCGTTAGCTCAGGCACAACAGAGGATATAACAGCGCCTTCAGGATTTTCTATATGACTACGCTCCGTATAACCTTTAAGAAGAACCGTATATTCCCCGGCCTCACGCCTATGCCCGTCAGGAAAGGTTGTATTAAGCCTTGAGACATGTTTTACGCTCTTGTCGTAAAAACACATTGTGATATTTGTGTTGCCTATGTCAATTAGTAAAAGCATGATTACGGCTCAAGTAAAAATTATCAATTAGCAATTATCATTTATCATTGAAAACTTTGCAATGATAAATTTAACTTGTATCTTTTAAGACCGT